>NZ_JBFAOU010000002.1:0-137637 GCF_040675365.1 Catellatospora sp. NPDC049609
CCTACCATACGCACTTCCTTTCACCCGAACTCACCGAACGTCGCGATGGTCAGCTTGACCTTGCCACCGGGAGCGGCAGGATCGTCACCGCCACCGCAAGCGGCGGTGCCGAGGACGAGGGTGGCCGCGAGCAGCGGGCCCGCGACCCTGAGGAGGCGGCGCCGGGCGCCGGATGTTGCAGGACTCATGGACTTCCTCCAGAGCTGGGATATGTAGGTGGTGCCGAGTTGCCTGTCAGGACGGGATCGACCGGTCCCGGCGCACCGCCGCCGCGGTGCACCGGGGGCTCGGTCCCTCGGAAGGCGGCTGCCCGCCTCCCGCGGCCGTCCGGGCATCGCTCGCGCCGGACGGCCGGGGTGGTTTTCCGTGCCGCCTGCCCTACGGGCCGACGACCAGGTTCACGACGGTGTTGGCCGAGTTCGCCGTGCCGCCGGTGTTGTTGATCACCCGGCTGATGGTGCCGTTGCCGCCGAGCGAGACGGTGACCATGTTGCGGAACGTGGTGCCGCTGGTCGGGACCTCGAAGGCCCGGTCGGCGACCACCGAGGGGTTGACGTTGAAGTAGCAGTAGCTGCCCAGCCCCCACGCCTGATGCGACGTCACGGTGTTGGCCACCTTGTACGCCGCGTAGCCGCGGGTGGACCCGTTCATCCAGGCCGCCTGGTTCGGCGGGTCGTAGGGCATCTCGTTCTGGAAGAAGTAGGTCCGCCCGCCGTTGCCGTTCCAGATCACCTGGTACTTCTGGTAGTGCTCGACGAACAGGCCGTAGAACGTGATGTTGTCGCCGTTGACGACCAGCCCGGTGTCGGCGGTGTTGGTGTTCCACCCGACGCCGGAGCCGTGGTCGGCGCGCCAGATCCAGGTGTGGTCGCCGATCACGTGGTGGCTGTTGACGACCAGGCTGGTGGTCGCCTTGCCGACGCCCGCGCCGCCGATGCGGAAGAACACGTCGTGCAGCGAGGTCGGGTTGGCCGCGTGGCTCGCGCTGGAGCCCGCCGGGCCGACCTGCATCAGCACGGACGAGTTCGTGGTGCCCGCGTCGATGAGGATGCCGGCGACCTTCACGCCGTCCACGTCGGCGACCGACATCGCCATGACCCCGTTGTCCGGGATGATGGTGGCCAGGCCCAGGCCCAGCACGACGGTGTCGGGCCGGGTGATCCGGATGGTGTCGTTGATGTGGTAGACGCCGGGCGTGAACAGCAGGTTCTGCCCGGCCGCGAGCGCGGCGTTGATGGAGGCCGCGGTGGCGCCGGCCTTGACGATGTGGAACTGGCCGATCGGCAGCGAGGTGCCCGCCGGGGTGCCGGCCGCCCAGGTGGTGCCGGTGCTGTTGGCCCGCAGCGCGGGCACGAACACCTGGTACGCGCCCTGGCTGTCGACGTACAGGAACGGCTTCTCGCGCACCGTCGGCGTCGCGCCGACGTTGGTGTACGGCGGGCTCGGGAACGTGTTGCCCGGCGCGCCGGAGGTGCCGACGAACACCATGTTCCAGTTCGAGCCGGTCCAGCTGCCGAACTGCGAGTTGCGCGAGATCCACTGCTGCTGGCTGCCCGAGTTCACCTGACCGTCGATCTTGACGTCGGAGAACCAGCCGCCGCTGGCCCAGCCGCCGTCGTCGAGCAGCAGGTTGCCGCGCACGTGCATGCGCCGGTAGGGCGCCGCCTGCGACACGGCCCAGCGGTCGGTGCCGCCGTTCGGGGTCACCGACAGGTTCTCCGCCCCGCGCCAGAAATTCTGGGTGGCGTTGTTCGGCGGGAACCAGTCGGCCTCCACGTGCACCGAGCCGTTGATGTTCACCGCGTCCGGGGAGAAGCCCAGGCCGAGGACCTGCGTGTAGAAGCCGACGTTGACGTTGACGTTGTAGCTGCCCGGCTTGAACATCAGCGCGTAGCGCTGCGAGCCGAACTGGTTGGTCTCCTGCCCGCTGAACACGCTGTTGAGCTGGGACTGGATGGTCGAGGCCGACATCGACGGGTCGAAGATGCGCACGTTCGGGCCGAGGTCGGGGTTGTTCGGGTTAGGCGGCACGGTGCTGGGCGACGGCTGCGGGCCGCCGACCGGGGTGAGGAAGAATGACTGCGCTCCCGTTCCGTTGCAGGTGTACTGGACCAGCTGCACGCTGTCGGCGGTGGAGGCCGCCGGCACGTCGAGGCACTTGCCGCTGTGCCGGCTGACGAAGTGGTACGCCCCGTCGGCCTCCTGCACCGCCTGCCACTGCTGGTTGTTGCCGCCGCCGTAGAGCCACAGGTGGATCGCGGCGTTGTCGGCGGTGGAGACGTTGGAGACGTCCCACACCTGGTTGACGTTCGGGCCGACGCCGACGCGGAAGTAGCCGCCGCTGGTCGAGTCGAACCGCCACTGCTGCGCCGTGGTGCCGTTGCAGGTGTACTGCTGCACCGCGGTGCCGTTGGCGGTGGCCGCCGACCGCGCGTCCACGCACTTGCCGCTGGCCTTGCTGACCACCGTGTACGTGGTGCCCGGCGTGATCGCCGCCTGCGCCGACGGCGCGCCGAGCACGACCACCACGGCCACGCCCACGCTCGCCAGCACCGACGCGGTCAGCGCCGACACGATCGCCCGGCGCCTCACGAGAAGCTCCACTTCTGGTTCGCGCCCGTGGTGCAGCTCCAGATCTGCAGGCGGGTGCCGTCGGCGGAGGTGTTGTCCTTCACGTCGAGGCAGGTGCCCGAGTACTGGTTCACGAACTGCTGCGTGGAGCTGTTGTAGGTCCACTTCTGCGAGGTGCCGGTGTGGCAGTCCCACAGGTGCACCAGGGTGCCGTTGGCCGCGCTCGGCCCGGCGATGTCCATGCACTTGCCGAGCGAGCTGAGCCGCCCGCTGGAGTCACGGGTCCAGGACTGGGCGCCGGTGCCGTTGCAGCCGTAGAGCTGGATCGCGGTGCCGTTGGCGGTCGCCGCCCCGGCCACGTCGACGCACTTGCCGCCCAGGCCGGTGATCGGGCTGGTGCCGGTGCCGCCGCCCCCGCCGCTGCCGGGCGTGCCCGACCAGGTGAACGTCGCGGTGGTACGCGCGGGCAGGGTGTAAACGAAGGACTGGTTGCCCCAGTTGACGCGGACCGACTGCGCCGAGGTGCCGCCGTTGTGCGCGATCAGCGCCTTGGAGCCGTTCGGGTTCTTCCAGGCCACGTTCTGCACGGTGCCGTTGGCGGTCGAGTCGATCCGGTACGCCCCCGGCGTGACGAACTTGGTCAGGTGGCCGGTGGTGTAGTACTCGATGGTGTAGTCGACCTGGCCGGCCCGGGAGCCGCCCTCCTGCACCGTGATCAGGCCGGTGCAGGTGCCGCAGCCGCCGTTGTGCGGGCCCATGTTCTGGTTGAGCGCCAGGCTCCACTTGACCAGGCTGCCGCTCCAGTTGCGGGCATAGTTGACGATGTCGGCCATGTCCTCGTTGTGCTGGTTGGCGATCCAGGTGCCGCCGGAGTGCTCGGTGCTGAACTGCTTGACCGCCGGGTACTGGTTGCGGACCTGGGTGCCGACGGCCGGGTCGCCGAAGTAGCCGTGCCAGGCGATGCCGCCGAACAGCGGGTCGTTGCGGACGCCGGCGTCGGCCAGGATCGGCGCGCTCATGCTGGCGTAGTCGCCGTAGTTCCAGTCGTGCACCAGCACCTTGGTGGTGATGCCCGCGGCGCGGAACGCCGGGTAGACGTGGTTCTTGGTGAGCTCGATCAGGCCGGAGGAGTTCCAGCTCATGCCCGGGTAGTTCATCGCGGTCGGGTTGCCCGCCTGGCAGCAGTTGGGCTCGTTCTGCACCGAGATGTAGTTGATCGGCACGCCGATCGCCTGGTAGCTCTGGATGTACTTGACCAGGTACTGCGCGTACATCCCGTAGTACTCGGCCTTGAGCCAGCCCATCTGGTCCATCCGGCCGTTGTCCTTCATCCAGCCCGGCGCGCTCCACGGCACGCCCTTGATGCGCAGGGCGGGGTTGAGGTTCTTGGCCTGCTGGGTCAGCAGCCGGACGTTGGTGTCGTAGCCGTTGCTGCCGAAGTCGTTGAGGTTGCAGCAGGTGTCGTCGAGCGAGATCATGCCGGGCCGGGACAGGTCCGAGGCGCCGATCGGGTTGCGCACGAACGACAGGCCGATGCCGTCGGTCGGCGAGAACAGCTTGCTCATCACCTGGTCGCGGGTGGCCGCGCTGATCGGGCCGCCGCGCAGCAGGTAGGCCGTGGTGTCCGTGATGGACGCGCCACCGCCCTCGAACTGCTGGTATGTGGTGCCTTCGTTGACGGTGACGGTGTGGTTGGCGCTGCCGCCCGCGGGGCCGAAGGCGATGTTCGCCTGCTGCTGCAGGCCGCGGGTGACGGTGCGCCCGCCGGAGTCGGAGGTGGTGGTGAGCCAGACGCTCACCGGTTCGTTGGCGGCCAGCGCGGGCTGGGCGATCACCGAGCCGCCCACCAGCAAGGCGGTGGCGGCGGTGGCGGTGATCGCGACGGCGGTGGTCCAGCCTGATCGAGGACGGAGCACGCGGGACCCTCCTTTCGACACGAGGTGGCACGCGTATCCGCCGGGCGCGCCGCGTGAGAGGGGGCGCGTCGTGACCGATCGCGTGGGGCTGTGGGCGGGCCGGGTGGCGGTGGGGCTCCCGCTTACCCGGCCCGGATGTTCCTCGGTACCCAGAACCGTCGATGTAACTGATGTAACAAAATGATCGACGGAACCGTTGACAGCAATGAAACATAAAGCTTTCTTGCCTGTCAAGGGTTGGCAATGTCCGAGAAAGACACCATCAAACACCGGTGTTTCATTGGAACAAAATGAAACAAGCGCTCTGCCTGGCGCTTCAAAGATCGAGTCAGTGCGCGGCGGCGGGCGCGGTCGAGTCGCGGATGACCAGTTCGGTGCCGAGCGAGACGTGCACCGCCTCCAGCGTGTGCCGGTCCAGCAGACGCATCAGCATGGTCACCGCCATCCGGCCCATCTCCTGCAGCGGCTGGCGCACCGTGGTCAGCATCGGCGTCGTCGCCCGGCTGACGTCGATGTCGTCGAAGCCCGCGATCGACAGGTCCTGCGGCACGCGCAGCCCGCGCTCGGCCGCCGCGGCCAACGCGCCGACCGCCATCTTGTCGTTGAACGCCACCAGCGCCGTCGGCCGCTGCGGCAGGTCCAGCAACTCCCCCGCCGCCCGGTAGCCGTTCTCCGTGTTCGGCTCGTTGACGTGCCGCACCAGCTCCGGCGTGGGCAGCACCCCGGCGTCGGCCAGCGGCGCCACGTACCCGGCCATGCGGGCGTCGTTGGCCAGCCACTCCGGCGGTCCGCCGATGATGCCGACCCGGCGGTGGCCCAGCTCCACCAGGTGCGACATCAGCCGCCGGGCACCGGCGAAGTGCGCCGCGGACACCGTCACCACGTCCTTCGGCGGCTGCGTGCGCGGATCGATCACCACGAACGGGAACTGCTGGTCGCGCAGCTGCACCAGGTGCTCGGGCGGGTCCGGCGGCAGGATCATGATGGCGCCCGCGATGCCGGGGCGCTCGGCCAGACCGGGCAGCACCGCGACGGACTGCGCTGCCTCGCCCGCGTTGAGCACCATCTGCCGGCCGTGCAGCTCGATGGTCTCCGCGATCGAGCTGACGATCAGGCCGAAGTAGTCGGTCAGCACGTACGGGCAGCGCACGAAGACGGCGCCGGTCGCGGGCGGGTGCTCGCCCCGGCGCAGCGGGGCCTTGTCGCCCCGCCGCTGCACCGCCTGCAGCACCAGGTCACGCGTGTGCGGCGCGACGTTGCCGGCGCCGTTGAGCACGCGGGACACCGTCGCGATCGACAGACCCGTCTCCGCGGCGATGTCGCGTACCGTGGCCCGTACCCCGACCGTCCTAGGCATGGCCGCACACGATACCCGTAGCCGCCACGGAGCGTAAGGACCCGTGAGCGAACACGCCATCGCCGGGCCGGCGATAGGGTGCCCGCCATGGTCACCTTCCAGGTCGACGACGTCACCCCGGCCGCCGAGGCGCTGCCGACCGTGCCGCTGGCCGGCCTGTGGCCGGACGCGCTGGCCGTCGGCGGCGATCCGGCCCTGCCCGTGCTCGCTTCGGACGGGGTGCATCCGCTGCTCAGCGCGGTCGGGCGCGCCTTCGCCGAGCACCGGCCGCTGGTGCTGTCGCCGGACGCGGTGTGGCTGACCATCGCGCAGGGCGTCGCCCGGCACATCCGCCTGCACGCCGAGGAGCTGCGCCCGCTGCTGGTCCACCACACCGGACGCAAGCGGCTCACCGTGACCGTCGACGGCCCGATGCCGCACGGCGCGCACGCGTGGCGCGACCTGTCCGGGCGGTTCCAGAAGCTGCTCGCGGCCGAGGTCGCCGACGCCGAGCTGTTCGACTGCGACTTCTCCACCAGCACCGACGAGGACCGGATCGCGGGACGGATCGTGCTGCTCGAGGCGTACGCGCCGTACTTCTCGCTGTGGCTGGACTTCATCTGCGGCATCCCGTCGATCACGCTGACCGGCACCGTCGACGACTGGCGGCGGATCCGCGCCCGGGTGGACGCGATCGCCGCCCTGGGCCTGGAGCAGTGGTGCCGTTCGCTGGCGCCGATCGCCGACCAGTTCGTGCGCGCGGCCTCGGGCGACGTCGACGTCGCGTTCTGGCGGCGCATCTACCACCCGGCGGCCGACTGCGGCGGCGACATGGTCACCGGCTGGGCCGCGCGGCTGTACCCGTACCTCGCGGACGGGGGCACCGTGACCCGGCCGAATCCGCTGCTGGCGCTGCCGCTGCACCCACCGCGGCAGAAGCGCGGGCACTCCCCGGGTACCGCCGGTATCGCCTCTGCCGACGCACCGGCCCTGCTCTCCCGGGTCATCGTCAACGTCACCGACGCGGTGGCGGGCGAGCACCGGGCGGTGGCCCTGCATGGCGGCCTCGTCGCGGTGACCCAGGACGGCGACGGAGCGCTGCGCCCGGTCGCCGGGTGGTGCCTCACCCCGGCAGCCGTCGAGATTGACGACGTGCTCGACCGGCTCGTGTGCGAGCACCAGACCACGCCCCCGCTCGGCAACACCCCCGCCGGGCCGGCCGAGCTGGCCGCCCTCTACCACCGGATCGGGTCGGCGACGCTGTTCGACGGCGGGTGGCGGATCCTGCCCGCCGACGTGGACCGAGGCATCCGGACCGGGTCGGGCCACTGGCTCATCGCGGTCGCCGAGCTGGGTGACGGGCGCTACCTCGCCGCGCTGCCCGACCACGTCGCACAGACGACGCACTGGGTGATCTGCCGCGCCGTCCGGCGGGACGCCGCCGACCGGTGGGACCTGGCGGACGATCCGGCCGACGTCCCGGTGTACGGCACCTCGCTGGCGCTGCTGCTCGCGACCGCGATGGACGGCGGCGGCGACATCACCCGCCTGGAGACGGGCCGGCTGTCCCGGCTCCCGTCCCCGTCCGGCGGCTGAACCGTCAGAACGCGGGCACGGCCGGGGACGCGGCGGCGGCCGCGCCGAGGCGGATCTCGTACGTCGGCCCGGGAAACCGGAAACCACGTGCTCGTGCCACGTGGCCTCGGCGAGCACGATGTGCCTGCCGTCGGGCGACCAGCCCAGGGGCACCAGGTCACCGCGGCCGAAGTCGTGGACGACCCTGCCGTCGGCGGTGCCGTGCACGCGCGCCCCGTCGCCGTACTCGAACACCAGCACCAGGCGCAGGTCCGGTGAGCACGCGACGACATGGCCCGCGATGCCGGCGTAGCCGCCGGTCACCGGGTCGAGCACCTGCCAGGGCCCGCCGTCGCCGGTGAACGGATCGGCCGCGCGGTAGGCGGCCAAGAGGTAGCCGGGACGGTGGCCGGCCGGCACGGGCAGCACCGGCAGCACCGGTCCGGGCGTGCCGCGGCAGGCGGCGAACAGGCCGCCTGCCGCCGCGGTCGCACCGAGCGCTCCCATCACGAGATTCCTGCGCGACAGCCCCATCCGCAGATATTACGGTGACCGATACATATCGTGCAACGGATGTTTAGGTGATCGATGTCCGGCTTTGCACGGCGCGTCGAGAGCTTCGCTTCGTGGGGCGGACGCGCGCGGCGGGATTCACCCGAGGTACGAACGCCTACCGGGACAGGTTCAGCGAGGCGATGAGGTCCTCGTGCAGCTCGAACCAGATCCGGTGGCACGAGTCGACCTCCATGCCCGTGATCCAGGCCCGGTCCTCCCCCGCCCTCGCCAGTGCGGCGGCGAACCGGCGGTGATAGCCGCCGAACCGGTCCAGGTGCGCGGTCAGCCGTGGTTCGAGCTGGTGCAGGCTGTGCGCGAGCTCGTCGAGCCAGTCCGGCACCCCGCCGCTCGACGGCGGGGCGGCCGCCGTGCCCGGGTCGGCGGACCCGAGCTGCCACGCCGTGAACGCGTGCGCCGCCTGCGTGTTGAGCGGCAGGAACGCGTCGTGTACGGCGACGACGGCGGCGCGGGCGCCGACCCGGTCGAGCTCCTCGCGCAGCCGCGCCTCGTTCTGCCGGCGGCCTGCCTCGGTGAGCGACCAGCCGGTCAGGTCGGCGAACGCGGACCGGGTGACCCACCCGTACGCCTCGGCGTCGAGCAGTTCCTCGTGGGTCTGGGCCGCGTCGAGGGCGAAGCGCGCGGCGACGGCGTCGGTGTCGGCGAAGCCCTTCAGCCGGACCGCGTGCAGCACCAGCAGATCGGTGGGCGACGGGTGCATCAGCGCTGCCTCTCGGGTCGGGTGTGTGCCGCGGTGACGGTGCCGCGGGTGCCGTCGACGGCGACGTCCGCGCCGTCGGTCAGCCGGGACAGGGCGCCGGCGGCGCCCACGATCGCCGGGATGCGGTACTCGCGCGCGACGATCGCCGCGTGGCTGAGCAGCCCGCCGGTCTCGGTGACGACGGCGGCGGCGAGCCGGAACAGCGGCGTCCACGCCGGGTCGGTGGTGCGGCAGACGAGCACGTCGCCGGGGCGTACCCGCGAGAAGTCGTCGACGGACCACACCAGCCGGGCGGGGCCGCGGGCCTGACCCGGACTGCTCGGCACACCCCTGACCAGGGCGGAGAAGGAGGGTTCCCCGCCCGGCCGGCCCGTGACCAATGTGGAGCCGCGGTCCAGCAAGCCCGTGACCCGGGTGGCTTCTGCGTCCGGCAGGTCGGTAGCCGGGACATGTTCCGCGCGCGGGGCGCTCGCGGGCGTGGCGGTGAGGGCCGTGATCGGGCGGGACTGCAGCACCCAGATGCGCCCGCCGCACTCCGCCCACTCGACGTCCTGGGGCGCGCCGAAGATCTCCTCGCAGCGCCGCCCCAGCTTCACGAGCCGTGCGATCACGGTGGGGCTCAGGCAGCCGCCGACCCGGTCCGGCTCCGGGACATCGGTGCGGGTCAGGCCGTCGGGGCCGAGGTCGAGCCGGGTGTGCTTGCCGCCGACGGACACCTCCACCCCGCCGCCGCGCGACACGGTGATCTGATCCGGTACGACGGCTCCGGAGACGACGGACTCGCCCAGCCCCCACGACGCGTTGATCACCATGGTGTCCGCGCCGTCGCGGGGGTCGCGGGTGAACAGCACCCCGGATCGCTCGGCCGCCACCAGCTCCTGTACGAGCACCGGCACGCCGGTCCCGTCACCCAGACCCAGCCGCTCCCGATAGGACCGTGCCCGTGACGTGCCGGCCGACGCCGCGCATCGCTGGATCGCGGCCAGCACCTCGGCCGTGCCCCGGACGCCGAGCACCGTGTCCAGCTGACCGGCGAAGGAGGCCGCCGCGGAGTCCTCCCCGACCCCTGACGACCTCACCGCGAACGCTCCCGGGCGCAGCCGTCGCAGTCCCGCCGCGATCACCGACGGGTCGGCCGGGCCGGTGACCACGAACCCGTCCGGCACGGGCAGCCCGTCGCGCATCAGCACCGCGAGCGCCGCGGCCTTGCCCCCGCAGCCCGGACCAGCCTCCGCCAGCGGCACCACGGCACCTGCTGCGCTCACGCGTCGCCGTCCCCGGTGAGCCGCGCGGTCACCCGCTCGCTGCGCTGCTGAGCCGCCTGCGCGGTCCGCAGGCCCAGCGCCTCGGCGATCTGCGCCCAGGTCAGCCCCTCGGCCCGGCCCACGAACAGCAGGCCCGCCTCCAGCTGGTCCAGCTCGGCGCGCGCCGCCGCGAGCAGGGTCATCGCGGCGAGCAGGTCCTCGGGCAGCTCCAGTGCGGACCGGTCGGTGGCGGCGCGCCACAGCACCTGGCGGAGCAGCGTGACGGCGTCGTGCGGCTGCCCGTCGGCCAGCCACGGCAGCCGGGGCAGGCCGTCACCGCCGCGCTCGGTCAGCCGGGCGCGCGCCCGGCTCTCGGCCTCCGCGGCGGCCCGATCCGCCGATGATCCACTCATGGCGTCAGCATGCCGTTTCAACAATCTGTTTGTCAACATCTTGTTGATGCCGCCGCGGCGACGTCGCGTCCCTTGTAGAGTGACATAACTAACCGACCGATCGGTTTTATTATTGCTACGCTGCCGTCATGAAGGCAGCGCTACTTCTCACCGGCCGGCTCGTCAACGCCACCTCGCTCGCCGTCCCACCGCTGGGGCGGCACATCGCGTACACGCTCTTCTTCCGGCCCGCCGGCCGCAGCCGGGTCCATCCCCGAGAGCAGGCGGTCCACGCGGCCGCGACCGTCGGGCGGGTGGATCTCGACGGCGTCCCGGTCACCACCTACGCCTGGGGCGACGGCCGCCGGCCCGTGCTGCTCCTGCACGGGTGGAGCTCGCGCGGCTCCCGCTTCTCGCGCATGATCACCGGTTTGCTCGACCGCGGCCTGAGCCCGGTCACCTTCGACGCGCCCGGACACGGCGACTCCGGCGGCACCTCGACGAACCTGCTGCAGTACGAGCGGATCATCCGCCTCCTGCAGGAGCGGCACGGCGACTTCACCGCGATCGTCGCCCACTCGTTCGGGGTCCCGTGCGCCTTCCACGCGCTGCGCACCGGCGTCCGGGCCGGACGCCTGGTCGCGGTCAGCGGACCGGCCGAGTTCGACCACCTGATCACCGAGTTCAGCCGGCAGCTGCGCCTACGGCCCGCGCTGGCCGAGCACCTGCGCACCCGGTCGGTCCGCGACCTCGGCGTGGCCGACGCCTGGGAACGGTTCTCCAGCACCTTCGAGCCCGGGTCGGTGACCGTGCCGCTGCTGATCGCGCACGACGAGGACGACGACGTCGTCGAGGTCGGCCACGGCCGGCGCATACACGCGGCGTACCCGGGATCGGAGCTGCTGATCACCAGCGGGCTCGGGCACCGCCGCATCCTCGGCGATCCGCGCATCGTCGACCGGGTGAGCAGCTTCCTCGACGCCGAGACACCCGCCACGACACACTGACCCCGGCCGAGCGCCCCCGAGAACGCGCAACCGGCACGGCGAGCGCCCGGCGACGCCGCCTCGCATATACGTTGGCCTATCTCATCGACCATTTGCAGATCAAAGTCGATGAGATAGGCCAACGTCCACGCAAGACGGGCGGGCGCGGGCAACGTCTACGCGTGACGGAGCCGGCGTGGCCGACGTCCGCGCAGCACGGGGCGGCGCGGACCCCGTTCGGTCCGCGGTGCTCAGCAGATGCGGGGCAGCGGGTCGCCGACGAGCAGGTCCATGATGCGGGTGCCGCCGAAGCGGGTCCGCAGCAGCACCAGCTCGGCCGGGTCGGCGTCGACGCGGCCGATCACCGCGGCCTGCTCCCCCAGCGGATGAGCCCGCAGCGCCGCCAGCGCCACGTCGGCGGCCTCCGGCGCGACCACCGCGACGAACCGGCCCTCGCAGGCGACGTAGAGCGGGTCGATGCCGAGCAGCTCGGCCGCCCCGCGCACCGCCGGGCGCACCGGGACCGACTCCTCGTCGACCACGATGGTCACCCCGGCCGCGCGGGCGACCTCGTTGAGCACCGTGGCCACCCCGCCGCGGGTCGCGTCGCGCATGCCGCGTACGCCCGCCCCGGCCGCATCCAGGAGCACCGCGGTCAGCTCGTGCAGCGGCGCGGTGTCGCTGCTCAGGTCGACCTCCAGGTCGAGGTCGCCGCGGGCGATCAGGACGGTCATCCCGTGGTCGCCGACCGGCCCGGACACCAGCACCACGTCACCGGGCCGGGCGTTGCCGACGGTCAGCTCGGCGTCGCGCTCGCGTACGCCCACCCCGGCGGTGGTGATGTAGCACCCGTCGGCCTGCCCGCGCCGGACGACCTTGGTGTCCCCGGCGACGATGCGCACCCCGGCGGCCTGCGCCGCGGCCGCCATCGAGGCGACGATGCGGGTCAGGTCGGCCACCGGGAAGCCCTCCTCCAGGATGAACCCGGCGGACAGGTAGAGCGGCCGCGCGCCCGCCACGGCCAGGTCGTTGACCGTGCCGTTGACGGCGAGCTCGCCGATGTCGCCGCCGGGGAAGAACAGCGGCGAGACGACGTACGCGTCGGTGGTGAAGGCCAGCCGCGCGCCCGCCACGGTCAGCGCCGCCGCGTCGTCGAGCGCGGCGAGCTGCGGGTTGTCGAAGGCCTCCAGGAACACCGCCTCGACCAGGCTCTGCGTGGCCTTGCCGCCGGCGCCGTGGGCCATGGTGAGCCGCTCCTCGCGCACCCGGGCGCGGGCCCGCCGGGCGCGGGCGACCCGGTCCATGACCAGCTCCTCGGTGATCTCCGCGCTCACCGGGAGGTCACCTGCAGCAGCCGCTGCCGGCGGAACCGGCCGAAGTTGTAGTACGCCGCGCAGGCGCCCTCGGGCGAGACCATGCAGGTGCCGATGGGCGTCTCGGGTGTGCAGGCGGTGCCGAACACCTTGCACTCCCACGGTTTGAGCACGCCCTTGAGCACCTCGCCGCACTGGCAGGACTGCGGGTCGGCGACGCGTACGCCCGGCACGTCGAACCGGCGCTCGGCGTCGAAGTCGGCGTACGCCTCGGTCAGCTTCAGCGCGGAGTGGGAGATGAAGCCCAGGCCCCGCCACTCGAAGAACGGGCGCAGTTCCAGCACGTCGCCGAGCACCTTGAGCGCGGTGGTGTTGCCGTCCCAGGGCACGACCCGGCTGTACTGGTTCTCCACCTCGCAGCGGCCATCGGCGAGCTGCGCGAGCAGCATGTCGATCGAGTGCAGGATGTCCAGCGGCTCGAACCCGGCGACGACCAGCGGCTTGGCGTACTGCTCGGCGATGAACCGGTACGGCTCGCAGCCGATCACGGTGGACACGTGGCCGGGGCCGAGGAAGCCGTCGAGGCGCTGGTCGGGCGAGTCCAGGATGGCCTTGATCGCCGGGATGATGGTGACGTGGTTGCAGAAGACGGAGAAGTTGGACAGGCCCTCCGCCTTGGCCCGCAGCACGGTGACCGCGGTGGACGGCGCCGTGGTCTCGAACCCGATCGCCATGAAGACGACCTGCCGGTCCGGGTGCTGGCGGGCGATCTTCAGCGCGTCCAGCGGGGAGTACACCATGCGGATGTCGGCGCCGGCGGCCTTGGCGTCCAGGAAGGAGCCGTCCCCGCCGGGCACCCGCATCATGTCGCCGAACGAGGTCAGGATGACCTCGGGCCGCCGCGCGATGGCGATGGCGTCGTCGACGCGGCCCATCGGGATGACGCAGACCGGGCAGCCCGGCCCGTGCACCAGCTCCACCTGCTCGGGCAGGTAGTCCTCCAGCCCGTGCTGGTAGATGGTGTGCGTGTGCCCGCCGCACACCTCCATGAACTTGTAGGTGCGGCCCGGCTCGCAGCGGGCGGCGATCCGGGCGGCAAGCGCCCGCGCCTGTTCCGCGTCACGGAACTCGTCCACGAAACGCATCGCTTTGACCCTTCAGTCGATCTTCGAGCTCTGCAGCGCGGCCAGCTCGTCGGCGTACGCGTTGCCGATGCTCTTCAGGAAGTCCATCGCGGCCCGCGCCTCCGCCTCGTCGATCTTGGATAGTGCGAAGCCGACGTGGATGAGCACCCAGTCGCCCTCGCTGACCTCACCGGGCTCCAGCAGCCCGATGTTGATGGCGCGGCGGACGCCGCTGACGTCCACCTGCGCCAGGTCCGGCCGGTCGGTCATGATCTCCACGACCTCGCCGGGAATGCCGAGGCACATACGCTCAGGCCCTCAGGTCGACGAGGTGCAGTTCCTCGAGGATCAGGTCGTCGCCGCCGGTGACCACCACGTCGGCGCTGCCGCAGTGCGCGCAGACCGGCAGCATGTCCATGGACTGCTCGTGGCGGCCGCAGGCCGAGCACGCGACGTGGGCCGGCACGCTCACCATGTCGATCTCCGCGCCGTCCGCGGTCGTGCCCGTCGCGACGAGCGCGAAGCCCTGCTTGAGCGCCGGCTCGGCCACGCCGTGCCGGACGCCGATGCGCACCTTCACCCGGTTGACCTGCCGGCCCTCGGCACGCTGGGTGACCGCCCCCAGGATGCTCTCGCACAGTCCAATTTCATGCATTTCTGCCTCCTTTATCCCGTTTACCCAACGCGGCGGCGACCGCTGCGGAAACGAGGCGGAGCGACTTTCCCTGGCGCCCGCGGCCCGGTTGTCGCGGCCGGATCACCTGGTCGCGAGGCGGGTGTCCGGCGGCGGGAGGCGGCGCGGTGCCGCACGGCACAGGCGGCGGCGAGCGCCGCGCCCACGCGGGGAGGGTAGACTGGAACCAAGATCCAGAATCGTCGATTTCTTTACCGCCCTACTGGTCGGGGTCGGCGATGGCGCGCCACGCAGGCGCAATACCGACGCGTCGGCCCCCGCCCGGGGCTTCGCGGCGTCGTGACGCTCTCCGCTCACGGAGACGGCGGCTCGACCGGCTCTGGCGACAAGGGCCCAGGAGCGAAGAATGACGAACACCGCCACCATGACGATGCCCGCGTACTGGCATCCCGACCCGCCGCACCGCGGCTCCGACGGCGCCGAGGCGCGCCGGCTCGTGGCCGCGCTCGGCCCGGGCTTCAACGCCCGCACCGTACGCGTACTGACCGAAGGCGACCTGGTCGCGGTGCACGGCGTCCACGACGACGCCGGCGTGGCCCGCGCCGGGTTCGACGTGTTCCGCATCGACGACGGCCGGCTCGCCGAGCACTGGGCCGCCCACCAGGCGGTCGTCGCCCGGACCGCGAGCGGCAACGGCCAGACCGACGGCCCCGCCGACGTCACGCGGCCGCAGCAGGGCGCCCGCAACGGCAGGCTCATCGGCTACCTGATCGACACGATCGTCGTCGGCCGCAAGCACGACCGGCTCAAGCACTTCTTCGTGGCGAACCTGATCCAGCACGACCCGCTCGTCGACAACGGCGTGAAGGCGCTCGCCGCCGCCTGGCAGGCGCCCGGCACGGCGTACGAGCGCCGGCACCTGACCCTCGCCGACGGCGAGTTCGTGCTGACCGTGTCCACCGGGACCGTGCGGCACGCGCCGCGCGTGTTCTACGACCTGTTCCGGGTCGACCGGGGCATGGTCGTGGAGCACTGGAACGTCACCACGGAGCCCGGCGCGCTGCCCGCCGCCGCCCCGGCGGCGCCCACGGAAGGACAGGACTCATGAAGCCGCACGTCGGCGCACCCGACCTGATGGGCCTGGTGCCCGGATCCGCGCAGCGCGCGCAGCGGCTGCGCCTGCAGCACACGCGCGGCGGCGCCGGGTTGCTCGACGGCGGCTGGTGGCCGTACTCCGCCGATCCCGCCGAGGAGCTGCCCGGGCTTGTCATGGCCATCGACGAGATCCACGGGCCGGTCGTCGGCCTGTCGCTCGGCGACGCCGGCTGGCATCCCCAGCCGGCCGAGCTGCACGTCGGCGGTCGCCGGATCGGGATCGACTACCACGCCAGCCAGCCCGCGAGCCTGCTGACCGCGCTCTGCGCGGACGGGCAGCGGGTGGACCTGCTCGTGGTGGCGCCGCAGACCTCGTGGGACCTGGCCGCCAAGGCGATGCTGCAGGCGGCGCAGACCGGCAACCGGGTCGCCGCGCCGCACATCATGCCCGCCGTGGAAGAGGCCCACGCGTCCCCTCGCTGACGGGACGTCTGCGCGCCCTGTGCGACGGGGCCGCCGCCGGATGCACACGGTCGGCGGCCCCGTCGCCACGCGCACTGCTCACATGTTGCGGATCTTGAAGTAGCGCTTCATGTCCGGGAACGTGCGGACCAGCACCGCGACCACCCCGGCCGCGACCAGCCCCGTCACCACCTGCTTGAGCTTCATACCCTCACCCCCTCCGTTTCCTCACCGAGCAGCGAAGCGGTCTCCTCGTCGAGCGCCGCGGCCGCGCCGGCCGCGACCGGTGACGCGGGCTCCGCGGCGAGCAGCTCGGCGGGCAGCGGCTCGGCGCCGGACAGCGCGGCGTGGCCCGCCGCCCACAACTCGCGCACCAGCGCCGCGGCGGTCGCCACCGCCGCCGCGACCGGCGGGCTCAGCCCCATCCGCTCGCTCAGGTCCAGCGGCTCGCAGCCGACCAGCAGCACCCGGCCGGGCGCGCTGCCACAGCTGTCCAGCAGGTCCAGCACCCGCTGCGGCTGCATGCCGTGCGGGTCCACCAGCACCGGCCCGGCGTCGGCCCGCCGCTGCGCCCGGTCGGCGGCGCTGATCTCCAGCAGCCGCACCGTGCCCGGCGCGTCGCCCCGGCAGTCCACGTCGATCAGCACCGTCGCGTCGTAGCCGGCCATCAGGTCGTACGCCAGGTGCACGCCGCGGATGCCGTAGTCGGCCAGCCGCGCCCACGCCGGGCACGGCTCGGCCGCCAGCCGCTGCGCGACCGCCACGCCGAAGCCGTCGTCGCCCAGGAAGACGTTGCCCAGCCCGGCGAACAGCACCCGCCGCGGCGCGACCGGACCGGCCACCTCCACGACCAGCTCCGGCCTGCTCATGCCGACACCACCGTGACCTCCTCGGGGGCGAAGTAGCGGAAGCGTCCCTGCAGGACCTGCAGGTCGACGCCCGGATCGTCGTCCAGCGTCACCGCCAGGTGCGTCGCGCCGTCCACGTCGCGCAGCACGGCCCGCACGGTGGCGACCCGGCCGGCCAGGAACATGTCCTGCGCGTCGCTGCGCCGGCCGGTGCCCGGATGCAGCCGCACCCGGCTCCCCCGCCCCACCGCGACGCCGTCGATGACCACGGTGTCCGCCTCCGGGTTCACCGAGGCGTCCGCGCCCGGGTCCCACCAGGGCCGGTCGGTGGCGAAGACATCCGCCTCCGGGGCCGGGCGCAGCTGCCGGATCGCGCCGTGCAGCCGCTCGAACAGCTCCGGCGGCAGCGTCTCGGCCCGGCCGAGCACCGCGCGGCCCCGCGCGTCGGTCGCCCGCACCTGCGCCTTCTCCTCGTCGGTGAGGGTGAGGGTACGCAGCACCAGCAGCTCGTCGATCTCGGTGGAGTCGAACATGTCACCGGGGCTCTCCGGCGCGACGGCCGGGTGGTCGTACAGGATCACCGGCGCGGACAGCATCACGTCGCGGCTGCCCTCCGGCCCCAGCAGCACCGGCCAGGTGCGGACGTGGTGGCAGTCGCGCACCGCGGGCATCGCCCACTCGGGCGGGTCCAGCAGCGACACGAACGCGCCCTCGGTCACCGCGAACACGCTGTGCGCCGCGATCAGCGAGTGCCGCAGCGCCTCCGGCCGCTCCAGCGCAGGACCGCCTTCGGCGTTAGGAAGGTGCCCTTCCTCTACGGAAAGCGATAAGAAGGTGCCCTTCCTTGCTTCGGTGTGGTTGGTGACGGTGGCGGTGAGGCGGAGCAGGCCGTACGGGCCGGGCAGCAGCTCGGCCCGGAGGCGCAGCTCGCCGTGCAGCGGGTTGCGGGTGCGGCGCAGGCGCAGGGAGCCGGTGACCTGTTCGAGGTCGACGCCGCCGGGGACGGCGAAGGGCTCGGTGTGCTCGGTCGCGCCGACCAGGTCGGCGGGGGCGAGCACGAGGTCCACGGACTGCTCGACGGTCTCGTCGAAGTGCAGGTACGCCACGCCGTCCGCCTCGGCCTCGGCGACCTCCTGCCAGCCGTCGCCGGTGGCGCGCTCGACGGTGCGGGTCTGCGCCTGCAGGAAGCGCAGCCGCCAGTGCAGCCGGGCGCCGATCTGCGGCTCGACCAGCAGCTGGGTCTGGCACCAGGTGTGCTCGCCGAGCGCGTCGTCGGCGTACGCGGGCGGCACCAGCACCCCGAACTGCCAGCGCAGCCGGTTCTTCGCGGCCGACGCGCGGTAGGGGTACAGCAGGTAGCCCTCGTAGAGCACGGCGTCGGCGACCGCGCGGGCGTGGGCGAACGGGTCGGTCACCGTGGTGTCGGACACCGGGGCTCCTCCTCGGGCAGGCGGGTGAGCAGGCCGGCCAGCGCCTCGTCGGCGGTGGGGATGGCGTGGCGGGCCTGGTGGCGCAGCAGCGCGTCGACGGTGTCGCGGCGCAGCCGCAGCCAGGCCGCGCCGGGGAAGTAGAGGTCCATCAGCTCGCGCCACACCGCCACGGGCAGCGCGTACGCCGCCTCGCGGTCCCACGGCACGCGCCCCACCCGCACGCCGTCCGCGTCGCCCGGCCCCGGCGCGGTGAACATGGTGCCGCTGAACAGGATCGTCATCGGCACCGTGCCCTCGGCCAGCGCGTGCAGGTACTTGCCCAGCCCCGGTTCGAGGTCGTAGGTGCAGGGCACCATCAGGTCGTACTCGGTGCGGCCGGAGAAGCCGGGCACCGTCGCGGCGACCGTGGCGAAGTGCAGCGCCTGCATGCTGGTCGCCCAGCGCTCCGGCGCGCCGAACACGCAGTCCAGGCCGCCTGCCTCGGCGGGCGAGTACTGCCGGGCGCGGGGGTCGATGCGCAGCTGGCAGCTGAGCACCAGCGCGTGCACGCGTACGCCCTCCGGCGCGGTGACGCCCAGCCGGAACCGCAGCGTCGGCGCGGCCGCCCAGGGCTGCGGGCGCACGTCCAGGCAGGAGAAGGCCAGCTCAGCCACCGGCCACCGCCGACCCGGCGGCCACCGGGACCGGTGCGGGCACGGCGCGCTCGCGCACCCCGGCGAGGAACCCGTCGATCGCGGCCCGCGCCTCCTGCCCGCCGTCGAAGCCCCGCCACAGCGTGCGCACCAGCCCCACCAGCCGGTAGCAGGCGTCGATCGGGACCGCGTGGCACTGCGGCCCGTCCGGCCCGGCGTGCACCAGCAGCGCCATGACGTCGGCAGGCAGCGCCGCCGTGTACGGGTGCCGGGCCAGCAGCTTCTCCCACACCTGCGGCGGCAGCTGCGACTCGGCCGCGCCCGCCGGGCTCGGGTAGAGCGCCACCGGCCGCCCGAGCGCGCTGTCGACGAACACGAACGCCAGCCGCACCGGCACGTCCAGCGCGGACCAGTCCGCCTCGGACAGCGGGAAGTCCGGCAGCGCCACGTGCTCCCGCGGCACCGCGACGAACCGCCGGACCGGCGGCCCGTCCGCGCCTGCGGCACCGGCCCCAGGGCCGTCGGTGACCCGGCCCTCGGGCGCGGCCGGAGCGGCGGCGGGCCATGATGCGGCTCCGGTCGCGGACGCCGGGCCTGGGACGAAGAGCAGGTAGCAGGCCTGGCAGGCGCAGGGCAGCGAGCGGTTGAGCACGTCCGCCAGGTGGTCGTGCTCGGCCGGGATCGGCACCGCGCACAGCTCGCAGCGTTCCGGCGCCGCCCGCGCGGGTGCGGCGGGCGGCGCGGCCAGGTACCGCCGCAGGATCGCGCTCACGCGTGCTCCTCGCCGCGGCCGGGGCCCGGCGGCGCGATCGGGCGGCTCACGCGCGCACGCCGGTCGGGGCGGCCGGGGCGGCCGACGGCAGCCCGATCTGCAGCAGCGGCGGCGCGGGCGGTGCCTCCTCCACGACCACCTCGACGATCTCCGGTGCGGCCTGCTGGACCAGCGAGCACACCGTCTCGCTGACCGCCTCGGCGCCGCTGCCGCAGCCGCTGCCGCAACCTGCGGCCATCCCGATCCGGGCGGTGCCCGCGGCGTCCACGTCGAGCAGCGTGAACTCGCGGCCCAGCCGGCGGCGGGCCCGGTCGAGGGCGACCAGCACCCGCTCCTCGATCGGCACCGGGTGCAGGCCGTAGAGCGCGAGCAGCCCGCCGACCAGCTCGTCCTCGGCGAGCACGCGCAGCTCCTCGGTCACGCCGGGCACGGTGACCAGGCCGTCCAGCAGCCGGGCCAGCCCGGCCTCGTTGAGGTGCAGCAGCTCGCGGACCACCCCGTCAGCGGCGGTGCGGGCGGCCTGGCCACCCGCGCTCTCCACCTCGGCGAGCAGCCCCTCCACGCGTACGCCGACCGAGTGCGGGTCGAGTTCGAGCACCCGGTCCGAGTGTTGTTCGCCCATCACGCCCACCTCAGGCCGTCGCGCCGGAGGCGAAAGCGTGCGGCGTGTGCAGCTTCTTGAGCACCGAGCCGTTGCCGGTGTACATGTGCACCCCGCAGGGCAGGCACGGGTCGAAGCTGCGTACCGCGCGCATGATGTCGATGCCCTTGAAGTTCTCCTGCGAGTTCTCCTCGAAAATGGGCGTGTTCTGCACCGCGTCCTCGTACGGGCCGGGTGTGCCGTAGCGGTCGCGCACGCTGCCGTTCCACGGCGTCGGCGGGTACGGGTGGTAGTTGGCGATCTTCCCGTCGCGGATGACCATGTGGTGCGACAGCACGCCGCGCACGGCCTCGGTGAACCCGCAGCTGTTGGCGTCCTTGGGCACCTTGAACGGCTCCCAGGTCTGCGTCCGCCCGGCGCGCACCTCGGCCAGCGCCTTCTCGCAGGCGTGCAGCGCGACCGCGGCCGCGTACGCCTGGAAGTAGGTGCGGGCGCGGTTGCGTTCCAGCGCGTTGCTCCACTTCGGGATCTTCCACTCGAAGGTGGCCTCGGGTTTGGTCAGCGTCCGCGGCAGGTTGATCACGACGCTGTGCCCGGTGGCCTTCACGTAGCCGATGTCGACCAGGCCGCTCAGCGCGGTGGACCACAGCCGGGCGATCGGGCCGCCGCCGGTGTCCAGCGCCAGGTGGTCGGT
Organism: Catellatospora sp. NPDC049609; assembly: GCF_040675365.1. NCBI lineage: Bacteria > Bacillati > Actinomycetota > Actinomycetes > Micromonosporales > Micromonosporaceae > Catellatospora > Catellatospora sp. NPDC049609. Next base: position 20,899 of record NZ_JBFAOU010000002.1, read on the forward strand.
GCCGTCGAACCAGCGCGGCGACATCACCCAGGAGTACGCCCCGTCGAAGTCGCGCTTCTGCGGCCGGGGCAGGGTGTGCTGGTTCCACGGGTGGCGCACGTCGACCGGGTTGCCCAGCGGGTCGTGCTTGACGAACACCTCCTGGCCCTGCCAGTCGTCGTAGTAGGAGCTGCCGAGCAGGATGCGGATGCCGAGGTTGATGTCGACCAGGTCGTTGGTGACCAGCTTGCCGTCGACGATGATGCCCGGCGTGACGAACATCTTCTTGCCCCACGCGCTCATCCGCTCGTAGGAGAAGTCGCAGTACTCCGGGTCGTTGAGCGCGCCCCAGCAGCCCAGCAGCACCCGCCGCTGCCCCACCTTCTCGTAGCCGGGGAGCGCGTCGTAGAAGAAGTCGAACAGGTCGTCGTGCATGGGCACGACCCGCTTCATGAACTCGACGTAGCGCATGAGCCGGGTCAGGTAGTCGGTGAACAGCTGCACCGTGGCGACCGTGCCCACACCGCCCGGGTAGAGCGTGGACGGGTGCACGTGCCTGCCCTCCATGAGGCAGAACATCTCCCGGGTGGTCCGGCTGACCTGCAGCGCCTCGCGGTAGAACTCGCCTTCGAGCGGGTTCAGCGAGGTCATGATCTCGGCGATGGTCTTGTAGCCGTGCTGCTCGGCGTGCGGCGCGGGCGTGTTCTTGGCCTTCTCCCACACGCCCGGGTTGGTCTCGCGGACCATCTTCTCGCAGTAGTCGACCCCGACCAGGTTCTCCTGGAAGATGTTGTGGTCGAACATGTACTCGGCCGCCTCGCCGAGGTTGACGATCCACTCGCCCAGGTGCGGCGGCTGCACGCCGTACGCCATGTTCTGGTTGTAGATCGAGCAGGTGGCGTGGTTGTCGCCGCAGATGCCGCAGATCCGGCTGGTGATGAAATGGGCGTCGCGCGGGTCCTTGCCCTTCATGAAGATGCTGTAGCCCCGGAAGATCGACGAGGTGCTGTAGCACTCGACGACCTGCCGCTGCTTCCAGTCGATCTTCGTGTAGATGCCGAGGCTGCCGACGATCCGGGTGATCGGATCCCACGACATCTCGACCAGGCCCTCCGCGGCCGTCTGCGTCGCCATGCTCGTCCTCAACGCCTCTCAGTAGCCGCTGGTCAGCGGTGGTATCCGGTGGTCAGTTCGGTGCCGCGGTGGCGCCACTTGGGCTCCTTGTCCACGGTCTTGCCGGTCACGTTGCGCAGGCGGCGGATCATCGCGCCGTAGATGCCGCTGCCGGCCGAGGAGACGGTCGCGCCGGGCGGCTCGTCCATGAACGGCATGAACTTGTCCGGGAAACCCGGCATGGTGCAGCCGATGCAGATGCCGCCCACGTTGGGGCAGCCGCCGATGCCGTTCATCCAGCCGCGCTTGGGCACGTTGCACTTGACCACCGGGCCCCAGCAGCCGATCTTCACGATGCACTCCGGCGTGCCGTAGTGCGTGGCGAACTGGCCCTGCTCGTAGTAGCCGCCACGGTCGCAGCCCTCGTGCACGGTCATCCCGAACAGCCACTGCGGGCGCAGCTTGTCGTCCAGCGGGATCATCGGCGCCTGCCCGGCCGCCTGGTAGAGCAGGTACGTGATGGTCTCGGCGAGGTTGTCCGGCTGGATCGGGCAGCCCGGCACGCACACGATCGGGATGCCCGCCGCCGAGCGCCAGTCCCAGCCCAGGTAGTCGGGCACGCCCATGGCCCCGGTCGGGTTGCCCGACATGGCGTGGATGCCGCCGTACGTGGCGCACGTGCCGACCGCGAGCACCGCCAGGGCCTTCGGCGCGAGCCGGTCCAGCCACTCGCTCGTGGTGATCGGCTGCCCGGTCTGCTTGTCGGCGCCGAAGGCGGCCCAGTAGCCCTCCGCCTTGATCGACTCGTTGGGGATCGACCCCTCGACGACCAGCACGAACGGCTCCAGCTCACCCCGGTCGGCCTTGTGGAACCAGGCCAGGAAGTCGTCCGCGCCGCCGTCCGGGCCGCATTCGAAGTCGATGAGCGGCCAGTGCACCGCGACCTTCGGCAGGCCGGGCAGTCCGCCCAGGGCGATCTCCTCGATGCTGGGCTGGGTCGCGGCGGTCAGCGCCACCGAGTCGCCGTCACAGCTGAGGCCCCCGTTGAGCCAGAGAATGTGGATCGGCTGTTCCTCGGCCTCAGCCCCGGCCTGCTGGGACTTCGTTGCGGTCATCTGCGTACACCCCCTGCGCCGCCCCCGGGCGGCTGTCCGCGCCCCCGCCGAGTCCCGCCACGGTCAGCTCCCACAGCACGTGGCAGGCGGTGGTCTGCGCCTCCTGGATGCGGTGCACCGACGGCGACCGCACGACGAACAGATGGTCGACCGCGCCCGGCTCGGCCAGCCGCCCCCCGGCGCCGCCGCTGAACGCGACCGTGACCGCGCCCTGCGCCCTCGCCTGGGCGAACCCGGCCAGCAGGTTGGGCGAGTTCCCGCTGGTGGAGAAGCCGATCACGACGTCGCCGGGGCGCGCGTGCGCGGCCACCTGGCGGGCGAAGACCGCCTCCACCCCGACGTCGTTGGCCAGCGCGCTGAGCACCGCCACGTCCGCCGACAGCGCGTACGCCGGCAGCGGCGGCGCGCCGCCGGGCGGCACGGCGAACAGGTCGGCGCACGCCTGCGCGTCGGTGGCGCTGCCGCCGTTGCCGAACGCGAACAGCCGCCCGCCGCTGCCCAGCGCCGCCGCGAGGTCGGCCGCGCAGGCGGCGAGCGCGACGGCCTGCTCGGTCAGCACCCGCGCCCGCAGCGCCGCCGCCTCCCGCAGCTTGGCCTCGGTCGACGCGGTCAGCGCGGCGGTGACGCCGGCCGGGTCGTGGGCGGCGTAGAGGAACGGGTAGAGGGCACCCAGGTGCGCCGGGGCGCCCCGGTCGGCAGCGGTCACGGGGCCACCTCCGGCAGCACGGTGATGGCCTCGCCGGCGTGCACCAGCACGGTGTCGCCGATCCGCGCGCCGACCAGCGCGACGCTGATCTCCTCCAGGCCCGCGCCCGCGTCGGCCAGTGCCAGGCCGCCGGGCAGCAGCGCCGCCACGGTCGCCGGGACCGCGGTGTCCGAGCAGGTCACGCACGACTGTCCGGCGTGGGCCACCGCCCAGTCAGCCAGCTCGTCGGGGACCGCCCGGCGCGAGGTCACGGCAACCGCTCCTCCGGGCCGCGTTCCAGCAGCACGTGGGTCAGTTCCCAGAGCAGGTGGTACGCCGTGACGTGCAGCTCGCGGACCACCAGCGGATCGTCGGCGGGCATGGCGAGCAGGTGGTCCACGCCGGACGCGCCGGGTGCGGGGCCGGTCAGCGCGATGGTCAGCAGCCCGCGCTCGGCCGCCGCGCGCAGCGCGTCGCGGACCGCGCCGCCGGGCCGCACGCAGACGGCCAGCGCGATGTCCTGCGGGGCCGCCGCGTGGCGCAGCAGGTGCGCGGCGCGTGGGGCGTCGTGGGCGACGGCCGGGAGCGCGCGCTTGCCGACGATCACCGGGTGGACGAACTCGACCGCGATGTGGTGGGCGTCGGCCGTGTCATCGCCGAAGGCGTGCAGCACCCCACCCGCGCGGAACCGCCGTGCCAGCGCCGCCGCCGCGGCGACCAGGTCCGGTGCGGACGCGACCAGGTCCGCCCCGGGCCGCTCGCGCTGCTGCGCGAACGCCGTGGTGAGCACCGCGGACGCGGTCATACCAGCCCCCCGTGGCTAGGTTCCGTCCTGGTTCACCATAGCGGGCCAACCACCACAAGAGCCGCGAATCGCCCTACCCTTGGCCGGGCCCGGTCGCGTCCGGAGGCTCACCCCTGGCCGGCGGCGCGCCGTCCCCGCCACTTCGCCAGGTACGGCAGCGCGAACAGGTACAGGCCGGTGAGCAGCAGCAGGGCGAGCGGGAGCAGCGGCGTGTAGGACACCCACACGGCGGGCTCCTCCTGCGCCAGGGCGACGAACGTGACGATGACGGTCACGGTGAAGGCGATGGACAGCCAGCGGTGCAGCTGCCGCACCCACTTGTTCCCGCTCATGGGGACCTCCTCGACAGAACGCACCGCTGACCGCGGCGACCTGCCGGATCGGTGCTGCGCCAGGCTAATCGCGGCGGCCTGAGCAGCGCTTCTCCAAACCTGACCGATCCGGCGCCCGGCCGTGCGGCCCGCGCGGACGGGGCTGCGGCGATGGCGCGGGTGCGCGATGATGCGGCGTATGACGGCTGGACAACCGCACCCCGAGCCGGTCGCCGCCGAGCCGGCCCCGGCCCCGGCCCCGGCCCGCCGCCGCTGGTGGCGGGTGGTCTGGCGGACGGCGCTGTGGGGCACGCTGGCCTCGGTGCTCGCCGTGGCCGGCAGCGTCGGCTGGGTGCGCTGGTCCGCCTCCGGCCACGTGTACGGCGTGGCGGACGTGCCCGCGGCGCCGGTGGCGCTGGTGCTCGGCGCCCAGGTCTACGACGACGGATCGCCGTCGGCGTTCCTGGAGGCCCGGCTGGACATCGCCCGGCAGCTCTACGAGGCGGGCCGGGTGCGGGCGGTGCTCGTCTCCGGCGACCACGGCCGGTGGACCTACGACGAGCCCGACACCATGCGCGACTGGCTGGTCAACCGCGGCATCCCCGGCCGGCGGGTGGTGGTCGACCACGCCGGCTTCGACACGTACGACTCCTGCCAGCGGGCGATCCGGGTGTTCGGGGTGGACCGGCTGATCGTGATCACGCAGAGCTACCACATCGAGCGGGCCGTCGCGCTGTGCCGCGACGCGGGCATCGACGCCGTCGGCGTCGGCGACGACACGGCGCGCCGCTTCGAGGACTTCTGGACCAGGGCCGTCGTCCGCGAGCAGGGCGCCTGCGTCAAGGCCGTGCTCGACACCGTCACCGGCCGCGACCCGGTCTTCCTCGGCCCCCACGAAACCGGCGTCGAAGAAGCCCTCCGCAACTGACCCCACCCTCCGAACCCCGCCGGCGGGCGGCGCTGAAGATCGGTGTTTTGGGTCAGAACCCGTGGTCTGGCCACGCTTTCCGACCCGAAACACCGATCTTCGCAGCCCGGGGCGGGGTCAGGGCGGCGGGGCAGTCGCGCGGGCGCGTCAGACGTGGAGGCGGGCGGCGGTGACGTCCTCGAACTCCTTGGTGCGGGCGGTGAGGGCCATGCTGAGGAACTGGCCGGCGTCCTCGCCGACCGGCAGGCGCAGCGGCGGCTCGGCCAGGCCCGCCACCCGGTGCACCGCTTCGGCGAACAGCTCCGGCGGGTTGAGCGCCGGGTTGTCGTGCATCGCCCGCATGCCGGCCAGCATCGGTCCCGACACCGGGTCGTAGGCGTCCACCCGCGAGCGCGGCAGCTCGGCCGACACGCCGTACCGCGTGGTGAACCCGCCGGGCTGCACGATGGTGACCCGGACCCCCAGGTGCGCGGCCTCCTGCGCCAGCGACTCGGCCAGGCCCTCCAGCGCGAACTTGCTGGCCGTGTACGCGGCCAGCCCCGGGAACGGCACCATGCCCGCCACCGAGGAGACGAACACCGCGTGGCCGCCGCCCTGGGCCCGCCACAGCGGCAGGACCAGCCGGGTCAACCGCCACGGCCCGTAGACGTTGGTGGCGAACTGCGCCGCCAGCTCGGCGTCGGAGACCTCCTCGACCGCGCCGAACTGCCCGTACCCGGCGTTGTTGACGAGCACGTCGATCCCGCCGTAGCGGTCGGCCGCGGCCGCGACCGCCGCCGCGCAGGAGTCCGGATCGCGGACGTCCAGCGGATGGACGGCCAGGTTGTCCGGGAAGCGGGCGGCGAGGTCGTCGAGCGTGCCCGGCCGGCGGGCGGTGGCGAGCACCCGCTCACCCCGCTCCGCGAGCCGCTCCACCAGCGCCCGGCCCAGCCCGGTCGAGCATCCCGTCACCAGCCAGCGTCGTGCCATGGATCCACCTCTCCCAGCAGCGGCGGCCCGTGGCGGGCCGTCCGGGCGACCAGATTCGCAGCGGGAAGTGACGCATGGCAATGTAAAGTTACTGACGGGAGTGATTAAGCCACACAGCGTGACTCACGGCGATGAGCGGCACGCTGGCCAGGGCGACCAGCCAGCCGCCGAGCACATCCGAGGGCCAGTGCACCACGAGCGCCACCCGGCTCGCCCCCACCAGCACCGCCCAGCCGCCCACCACCGCGACCAGCGCGGCCCGCTGCCAGCGCGCCCGGGCCAGCGGCCAGGCCAGCAGGAGCAGCAGCAGCGCGGCGGTGGCGAAGTGGCTGGTGTGTCCGGACGGATAGGACCAGCCCGCCGCCACCGAGAGCATGTCCTCCGGCCGCGGCCGGGCCACCAGCGCGTGCACGGTCAGCCGCAGCGCGGCGCTGGCGGCCACCGCCGCGCATACGAAACCGAGCTGCGCGAACAGCCGGCGGCGCAGCAGGAATCCGAGCGTGAACGCCAGCGCCGCGAGCAGCACGACGGTGTCACCGGTCCGGGTGACCGCGGTCATCGCCTCCCGCCACGCCGGATTCTCCAGCGCGAACCGGTGCGCCGCGGCGCTGATCGTCGCGTCGCGGGCCATCAACGGCCCCCACGGGATCTCGACCGCGGCGGTCAGCAGGGCGTACGCCGTGACGGCGGCACCGGCCGTCCACAGCCAGCGGCGGCGTGCCTCGGCTTGCACGAGCATGCAGTGTTCTTACCCGCCCGGCCGTGACGGCTGTCACCCGGGGCTGCCCGGTTTCCGCCGGGCGGTGCGGCCGGGGTGGTTCAGCCGGCGCGGCGGCGTGCCCGGCGCGCGGCGAGCTCGTCGGTCACGCCCAGCGGCAGCACGGCCGGGGCGAACGGGGTCACCGTCGCCTCCTCGACCTCCGTGCCGCGCTCGGCCGGCAGGTGCGACAGCGAGCCCTGGATCTCCTTGAAGGCGCCGCCGATGGCGATGCCGAACACGCCCTGCCCGCCCTGGAGCAGGTCGACGACCTCCTCCGGCGAGCGGCAGTCGTAGACCGAGGTGCCGTCGGAGATGAGCGTGATGGTGGCGAGGTCGTCGGCTTCGTACGCCCGCAGCGTCTCGATCGCGCGCCGGATGTTCTGCAGCGAGACCCCGGCGTCGAGCAGCCGTTTGACCACCTTGAGCACCACGAGGTCGCGGAAGGAGTAGAGCCGCTGCGTGCCGGAGCCGGAGGCGTCGCGGATGCTCGGCACCACCAGCCCGGTGCGCGCCCAGTAGTCCAGCTGCCGGTAGCTGATGCCGACGGCGTGACACGCCGTCACGCCCCGATAGCCGAGCGAACCGCCCTGCATGTCCGGGTCCGCGTCCTCCGCCACCGTGCCGCGCAGCGCACCCGCGCCGCCGGGACGACTTGGCTCGCTGTCGGGCGACTGCGGATCGTGGAGCTGGTTCATGCGACTACCTCCCGCCGAGTGTCGACCTGGCCAGCCTATAGCGGATGACGCTCGGCGGCGGGGAGGCAACGCTGCGACACGCCACAAACGAGTCCGGGAGCGTCACTTTTCGGTGACCCGGTCGTTAACGGCGGCCGCCGCCCCGCCGGTTAGGAGGCGAAGTCCTCCGGGCGGACCTGCTCCAGGAACTCGCGGAACTTCTCGACCTCGTCCTCCTGCTCGTCCGGGATGATGATCCCGGCCTCGTCGAGGACGCGCTCGGCGCAGCGCACGGGAGCGCCGACGCGCAGCGCGAGGGCGATCGCGTCGCTGGGGCGCGCGGAGACCCGCACCGAGTCGCCGATCAGCAGGTCGGCGTAGAAGATGCTGTCCTTCAGCTCGACGATCTCCACCGCCTTGAGCGGCGCCGAGAGCGCCTGCAGCAGATCCCGCAGAAGATCATGGGTGAGCGGGCGGGCGGGCTTGACGCCCTGCTGCTCGTAGGCGATCGCCGTCGCCTCCACCGCCCCGATCCAGATCGGCAGGTACCGGTCGCCGTCCACCTCACGCAGCAGGACGATCGGCTGATTGGTGGGCAGCTCGACCCTAACCCCGATCACGCTCAGCTCGCGCACCGTCTCGCCTCCGTCGCGTCTGCCTGTGGCCCGGGCCGGCCCGCCTGACGGCTGCCGTACGACACCGCGCCCTTCGGCCTCTTCTACTGCACGCTACACGCCTGCGCGCACCCTCGGCTCATGCGCACGCCGTCAGCCGCCGAGCGCGTCGTTGAGCCCGGACCGCAGCAGCGCCACGTGCAGGCGCTGCGACAGCACGGTCAGCTCCCGCACCGTTTCCGCCGCCCTGGCCCGGGCGGTCGGGTCCTGCTGGCGCATCAGCGGCGCGACCAGCTGAGCGTAGAGCCCGGCCTCCCGGTCCGCCGCGACCCGGTACGCCCGCAGGTGCCGGGGCTCGACGCCGTACTCGGCGAGCTGGCCGGCGACCTCCGCCACGGCGAGCGCGTCGCCGTCGAACCACTCCCCGGCCCGCGCCGTCACCAGCCCGTGCCGCTCCAGATCGGCCAGCAGCGCCTCGGTGATGCCGGCGCGGTGGCACAGCTCCTGGCGCCGCAGCCGCTCGGCCACCGGCTCGTCCACGGGCGCCGGGCGGTGGTCGTCGCCGACCGCCACCAGGGTGGGCCGCGCCTGGGTCAGGTGCGCGCCTTCGGACAACTGCTCCCGGATGACGCGAAGAGGGAGATACTGGTCACGCTGCGCGGCCAGGATGAAGCGCAGCCGCGCCACGTCCTCGCGGCTGTACTTGCGGTAGCCGGACGACGTCCGCTGCGGCTCCACCAGACCCTCCGTCTCGAGGAACCGCAGCTTCGAGATGGTGATGTCCGGGAAATCGGAACGCAGCAGCCCGAGCACCTCGCCGATGCTCATCAGCGATGATGCCCGCGCCGCCCCGCTCCCACCGCCGGCCGACGCCGGCATTGCAGCTGTCATGCCTCCTCGGCGCGCGGGCCGGCCACGTACAGCAGGCGGAACTTGCCGACCTGGACCTCGTCGCCGTTGTTGAGCGTGGCCGACTCGACCCGCTCCCGGTTGACGTAGGTGCCGTTGAGGCTGCCCACGTCGCGCACGGTGAAGGTGGAACCGTCGCGGTGGAACTCGGCGTGCCGACGCGACACCGTCACGTCGTCGAGGAAGATGTCACTGTCGGGGTGGCGGCCGCTCGTGGTCACATCGTGGTCGAGCAGGAACCGGGCACCCGCGTTCGGGCCGCGGCGCACCACCAGCAGGGCCATGCCCGGCGGCAGCTGCCCGGCGACCCTTCCTGGGACGACGTCCGAGTCCGGCCCCTCCAGCGCCTCCTCCAGGTTGCCGAGATGCAGGGTCGACGTGACGTCGAGCTGGGGGAACTCGTCGTCTGGTCGCGTCATCGGACCACCTCACGGTCATATCGGCCACTATGTGTGGAACTGCTATGGACACCGGCAGGGCGTTACTCGACGTCAGCGGCGAGCTTAGGCAGCGAGCCTAGCGACCCCGGAAATGTAGGGTCAACCGGACTCGCTGGCTCCAGCCACGTCCCTGAATGAAGGTTCAGCTCTGGGTCAGTTCACGGTACGCCGCTGCGTCGAGAAGCGCATCCAGCGCCGACGGGTCCGCGATCTCGATCTCGACCAGCCAACCCTCGCCGTACGGATCGGTGTTGATCAGGTCCGGGGAGTCGACGAGCGCGTCGTTGCGGGCGGTCACCGTGCCGGTGAGGGGGGCGTAGATCTCCGAGACGCTCTTGGTCGACTCGACCTCGCCGAACGACTCGCCGGCCGCGACGGCCTGGCCCGTCTCGGGCAGCTGCACGTACACGATGTCGCCGAGCGCGTCCTGCGCGAAGTGGGTGATGCCGACCCGGACCGTGCCGCCCTTCGTGGTCACCCACTCATGCTCGGCGGTGTACTTCAGGTCCTCAGGAATCACGGTGGTTCCCCCTCGCTCAAGCCGTCGTGCGGCTCGCCCGTCAGGACACGGGCTTGGCGTACTCCAAGGTCGGCGCGCCGGGCAGCACAGTGTTGATCTCCACCGGCTGCGGCTTGCTGACGATCACGTTACCGCCGTCGCCCTCGACATTGTTAACCACCCCGCCGCGGAACCGCATCGCCACGTCGAGGTCCTCCGGGCCGATGGCCGTGATGGTGTACGGGCCGGTCAGCCGCACGCCGTCCACCTCGATCCCGCCGTTCTGGGCCTCCACGAAGTGGGTCGAGGCGACCACCCGCACCGACCCGCCGGTGCCGTCGACCTGCATCGCCTCGGCGCCCGCGCCGCGCAGCTCCTGGATCGCGTTGAGCAGGTGCGCCGCGGTGATCGGCTTGGTCCCGTCGCTGAAGCGCAGGGTGATCCCCGTGCCGACGGCCTTGAGCGTGCCGGCCAGGATGCCCAGGTCGTCGGCGCGCTCCTGCGCCTCCTTGAGGATCTGCTCCCGGCCGGACGCGCCCGAGGCCAGCTCCCGGCGGCTGGACTCCAGCGCCGCGATGTCCTGCTGCAGGCGGTCCTCGCGCGCGTCGAGGTCGGCCAGGATGGCGACCAGGTCCTCCTGCCGCAGCGAGGCGTACGCCTCGTCGGTGGAGTTGCTCTTGAGCTGCACCGCCAGCGTGAAGCCCAACAGCACCAGCAGCACGCCGATCACGGCGCCCGCACCGCTGATCCGGCGGCGCGACGCGGTCGCGGCGGCCTCGGCCGGTGCGTCGTGCCCGGTCGGTGCGGCGTCCTCAGCCGGGTCGTCGACCTCCCGCGGCGCGGGCCCGTCGGCGGGCACGGTCTCGTCGGCGGGCACGATCGCCCCGGCGGGTGCCGGGTCGGCCCCGCCCGGCGTGCCGGGCTGCGCGCCCAGCGGCACCGTCGGCTCGTCGCCGGCGGGCTCGATCGGTCGCTTGCTCTCGTCAGTCACCGCTGCACCTATGCCTTGAACAGCCGACGCCGGATCGCCGCCACGTTGCCGAAGATCCGGACGCCGAGCACGACGACCACGCCGATGGACAGCTGGCTGCCCACTCCAAGCTTGTCACCGAGGTAGACGATGAAGCCCGCGACCAGCACGTTCGAGATGAACGAGATCACGAACTGCTTGTCGTCGAAGATCCCGTCGAGCTTGGCGCGCACCCCGCCGAAGACCGCGTCCAGCGCGGCCACCACGGCGATGGGCAGGTACGGCTGGAGAGCGTCCGGGACCGTGGGGTTGAGCACGACGCCCAGCACCACTCCGGCGATCAGCGCCAGTACTGCGATCACTTGCCACCTCCCGAGGGCGAGGTTGAGGGCGAGGGGGAGCCGGAGGCCGACGGCTTCGGCACGACGGCGTACTGCAGCCGCGGCAGCACGGCGGCCGGCAGCTCCAGGTCGTCGCGCTCGTCCACCTCGAAGCCCAGCTCCTGCTGCTTGTCGCCCGCGATGGAGCGGTAGACGGCGGCGGTCTGCGAGTCGTTGAACCGGTCGACCATCTCCGGCGGCCCGATCGCGGCCACCTGGTAGGGGCCGATCACGTGCGAGTTGCCGACGATGATCGCCGACCCGGCGCCCCGGATCGGCGTCACCGAGGTAAGCCGCTGCCCGTTGACCGAGACCGCCTCGGCGCCGGCCGCCCACAGCGCGTTCGTCACCAGCTGCAGGTCGATGTCGAGCACCCGGGCGAGCCGCTCGTTGGCGGCGTTGGGCCCGTCGGCCAGGGTCACCACGACCCCGTCGCCGGTGACCTTGCGCATGCCGGTCGCCGCCTCCAGCTCGCGCAGCTGGCCCAGGGACGTGTCGGCCAGCGCCTCCTCGCGCATCCGGAACACCTCGGCCTGCAGGGTCTCGGCCTGGCGGGCCAGGTCGTCGGTGTGCGCCTGCCGCTGCTTCATGTCCTGGATCAGCCCGGCGCGAGCCGTGGCCCGGGCCGGTGCGCGCTCCACGACCTGCAGGTACGCCACCGAGAACAGGATGCCGATGATCAGGCAGGCGACGACGGTCACCACCCGGCGCAGGCGGCGGGTGGTGGCGGGCAGCGGACCCCGCTCGCCGCGGGCGCGCGCGGCGTCGGCGTACCCGGCGTCGAGCGGCGACTGGAACAGCTCGCTGAGCATGTCCGTCGGGAACTGGCGCGGCGCCGGGGCGCCGGGCTCCTGCCCCTCCGGCCGCTCGGCGCGCTCCGGCCGCTCGCTGCGCTCGCTCATGCCGCTGCCTGACGGGAGCGCCGCACCACGGCGGCGAACTGGGCGAGGTAGAAGATGCCGGCGATCCAGTAGAGGACGATGCCCCACCAGCACAGCGCCCAGCCGCTGGCGTACGCGATGTCGTGCACCGCGCCGGTCGGCACGGCCCAGGCCAGCAGCAGGATCGGGAAGCCCATCAGCAGGATGAAGGTGGCGGTCTTGCCCAGGTAGTGCACGGGCAGCGGGCCGTACCCCAGCTTGCGCAGCACCGGGAAGGTCAGCATCAGCAGCACGTCGCGGGCCAGCAGCGCGACCGTGAACTGCCACGGCACGATCTCGCGCAGCGTGAACGCCAGCAGCGTGGCCAGGATGTAGAGGCGGTCGGCGAACGGGTCGAGCAGCTCGCCGAGCCGGCTGACCTGCCCGAGCCGCCGGGCCAGGTAGCCGTCGATCCAGTCGGTGGTGCCGCCCAGCCCGAGCACGACCACGGCCCAGCCGATCTGGTCGGCGACCAGGAACAGGTACAGGAAGACCGGCACGCCGAGCAGGCGGGCGAAGCTGATCAGGTTGGGGATGGTGAGCACGCGGTCGCGCGCCGCAGCGCCGTCCACGTGGGCATCGCCCAGCGGCTGCTGAGCCACCGAGGCCTCCCCTCCGCCTCCCACAAAAGGGACAGCCGGCGCAGGCCGGCTGTATTCACTCGAATCTCCGGACATGATCCGCCGATTCACGACCCCCAGTTCTATCACGCGGAGGCCGCCGAGCCGCGCCCTGACCCGATGAGCATGCCCACTCCGATACACGGAACAGGCGCGCCCGCAACGCAGGCGCGCCCGATCAATACCGGTTTGTCCTTTACAGCGGAGTGCAGGTGACGATCGGGATCGCGTTCGTGCCCTGGTAGCTGCCGAGGAACCCGGTCGAGGTGGACTGTCCGGGCAGCAGCAGGCCGTTCCAGCTGACGTTGACCACGCGCAGCTGCGCGCCGGACTGGGTGTACTGCCCGTTCCAGGACTGCGTCACCACCTGGCCGTTCGGGAAGGTCAGGTTGATGATCCAGCCGTTGATCGGCACGGTGCCGGTGTTGGTCACCCTGATCTCACCCTGGAAGCCGCCCTGCCACTGCCCGATGATCGTGTACGTGGCCGAGCAGGACTTCGTCCCGCTCACCGAGGGCGACGGCGACGGCGGCCGGGATGGGCTCGGCGACGCCGACGGCGACGGCGACGGCGGGCGCGACGGGCTGGGCGAGACCGACGGCGACGCCGACACGGACGGCGACGGCGGGTTCGACGGGGTCACGCCGCCGAGCGCGGCGGTCAGCGCCGGATACCACCGGTCGGAGATCTTCTGATCACCGGCGCCGTTCGGGTGCACCCCGTCGTAGGTGTCGGTGGCCGTGTTGAACCCGGTCCACTGGTCCACCACGGTGATCGGCGACTGCGCGGTGGTCTTGCCCGCCGCCCAGCCCGGGATCTCGTTGTTCAGCGACACCGTGCGGGCCGCGCACTCGCCGCAGGTCGGCGGGTTCACCGGGATGATCTTCGCGACCAGGATGCGCATGTTCGGGTTGCTGGCCCGCATCTGGTCGACCAGCTTGCTGTACGCCGCGAGGATCTGCGCGTTGGACCGGTTGGACCACACGTCGTTGGTGGCGAAGTGCATCAGCACGATGTCGGGCAGGGTCGCCGACAGCCAGCCGACGAGCTGGTTCTGGTCGGCGACGTTGGTGACCAGGAAGCCGCCGTGGCCTTCGTTCTCACCGTCGTACGCGAACCCGCAGCCCTGCGCCGGCAGCGTGCCGACCATGTCGATGTTGGTGTGGCCGGCGGACTGGAGCCGCTGCCACAGCAGCGCCCGCCAGCAGCCCGGCGAGCCGGTGATGGAGTCGCCGAGCGCCATGATGCGCGTCGGCGCGGCAGCCGCGCTGCTCACGGGAGTCGCGACGAACGCGAGCGCCGTGGCGGCCAGGATGCCCAGCAGCGCCGGCAGCGCCACTCTCAGGATGGGCCTGGACATGAAGCAATCCCCTCATCCGGGACACGCGGAGAGGCACCCGTTGCCCAGGCGGAGACCGCCGCGCTGAAACGAGATGTGAACGGCGTCGGCGCGGCTCGGCGCGGCCGACGCGCAACGGCGACGACGGCCCGGCTCCCGGGGGCCGTCAGAGCCCGCCGTCGATATTAGAGCGTCCGCCGCTATCGCGAAACCGAGCTCACCATCAGCACGAACAGCAGCGCGATCGCGACGATGCCGACGCACGCCGCGACCAGCACCAACGTGTGCTGCGGCAGCCGCCGGACCTGTGCCGCGGCCTCGGCCCGCCGGGCGCCGACCGGCCGCGCGGCCGGCTCCGGCGCGGCCTCGGGCACGCCCTGGCCGGACAGGTACGGCGGCAGGTACAGCGTCGACGTGAACATCGGCGCGGCCAGCACCGACGGGGCCTCGTACCCGGCCGGGGTCAGGTGGTCCCACGGCGTCACCGCAGCGGCCTCCGGGGCGGGCGGCTCCCACCCCTGCGCGGTGCTATGAGCCTCCTGGGCGACGCCGGACGGATCGGGGTCGGCCCGCAGTCTCAGCAGCCAGTCGTCCTCGACGGCCGCGTCCGCCGCACCGGTCGCGGCCCCGGGCGACCAGAGCGGCAGCCCGGCCGGAGCAGGCGGTGCGGCGAACCCCGGTGGCACGGCCGGAGCATGCGGCCCGGCGGGTCCGGGCGTCGCGAGCGACGCGGACGGCGTCGCGGGCCGCTCGGACGGCGTCGCGGCGGGCGGACCTTTCGGCGCGGGCGCGGCCGTGGCCGGGGACGGGGCCGGGGACGGGGACGGGCGGGTGAGGCCGACCGGCGAGATCGGGGCGTCCGGGATCAGGCCGACACCGCAGTGGTGACGCGGGTCGGCGACGGCGTACGCGGCCGCGTTCACCAGCGCATGCACCGGGTCGGCCGGGTCCAGCCCGGCGGCGTCCTCGCGGGCCTCGGTGAGCAGCTCGTGCGCGTCGTTGAAGCCGCCGCAGTCGCGCCACATCGCGGCCAGCCGCAGCTGCATCCGGATGCCCACCGGGTGCGCGGCGCCGTGCATGCGGCGGTGCTCGTCGATGACGGTGGCCAGGCGCAGCCGGGCGGTCACGCAGTGCCCCTGCGCGTGCTCGACCGTGGCGAGGTCGCCGCGGGCGGCCAGCACCCGGTCCGAGTCCGGCCCGTCCAGCTCGGTGTACGCCGTGATCAGGTCGAGGTAGCGGGTCACCGCGCGGGCGTGCACGCCGACCCGGGCCAGCACCGCCGCCAGCAGGCCCAGCGCGTGCAGCGTGCGCCGGTCGCGCTCGCCGTGGATCGCGCGGTACGCCGCGTAGCCGTAGGCGGCCCAGCCCCGGGCGGCGTGCGGCTCGCCCAGGCCCAGCAGCACGCCGGTCTGCAGCACCACCGCCTCGGCGGTCGCGGGCGCGGCCTGCGCCGGGTCCGCCGGCACCGCCGACAGCGCCGCGCTCAGCAGCTCGTGCGCGGCCGACAGCGAACCGGCCGCGATGTGCTCGCGCGCCCGGGCGACCACGTGCTCCCCTACCGGCATCCCCGCCGGCACCCCCTTCCCCGGCCGGTACGTCCCACCACGTCACGCGGGTGGACCGCCACCATGCCGCGTGAACCGCCTCCGACGCCAGCCCCCGGCGGGCTCCGTCACAAAGCCGACCCGCCACCGTCGACCGGCGAACGGTCGGCGGCGGCGGGTCGGGACACGGCTCAGACGACGGGCAGCGGCGAGCTGACGTCCAGGATGATCTTCCACTGGCCGCGCTCGCGGACGAAGGTGAGCGCGTTGTAGAAGTGCTGCTTGAAGTTGACCGACGGGATGGCCAGGGTGAAGTCGACGACCAGCGTCGCGCCGCGGCAGCCGTCGACGACCTTCTTCACCTCGGGGAACGTCGCGGTGAAGTCGTAGGTGAACAGCCCCGTGAAGTTGGCCTGGATGGCCGCCTTGTCCTTGCGGTACGCGCCGTTGGAGCCGATCTGCACCGCCTCGTCGTGGTAGTACGCCATGACCGCCGGCAGGTCCTTGGCCAGGAACACGGCGTCGAAGTCCGCCACCGCGGCGTCGAAGCCCCGCTCGCACCCGCGCGCCGTGTCGCCCTTGCCCGCGCCCGCGGCGGAGGGCACCGCCAGCAGTGCCGCCAGGCCCAGCGCCGTCATCGCCGCCGCATACCACCTACGCACAGATCCTCCAGCTGTCCCGGCGGGCCGATCGGCCCACATCGACAGCGATCATATGAAGTCGATCTATGTGAGCGGCCCCCACGATCGGCCCGACCGCGCCGGACGGTCGGCGCGCACGACGGGGCGAAAGCGTGACGCATCCACCTGCCTCGAACGTGTAGGCGCGGCGCCCGGACGGCGGGTGCCGCCCGGCACCTGTCCGAGTCGCGGGACCGCGCCCGCGCGCGTACGGACCTAGGATCGGCGCATGCGTCACCCCCAGCCGAACATCGCCGACGCGCGCTGGCCGGCCGACCCGGACCGGGTCGCGATCGTGCTGCCCGGCGGCGGCTACACCCCCGCCCGCCCGCTGCTGCACCTGGCCCGCAACGTGCTGTTCGGCCACGGCTGGACGGTGCAGGAGCTGTGGTGGGCGCCGCCCACCACCGACGAGGACGAGCGTGCCGCCTGGGCGCTCGCGCAGGCGACCGCGGCGGTCGAGGCCGAGTCGGCGCGCCGCGTCCTGCTGGTCGGCAAGTCCCTCGGCACCTTCGCGGCGCCGCTGGCCGCCACGCGGGACCTGCCCGCGATCTGGTTCACCCCGCTGCTGTTCCGGGCCGACGTCGTCGACGCGCTGGCCGCGGCGAGCGCCCCGACGCTGCTGCTCGGCGGCGGCGGCGACTGGAGCTGGGACCCGCGCCTGGCCGACGACCTCGGCCTGCCGTACCTCGAGCTGCCCGGCGCGGACCACGGGCTGGAACACCCGGACGACCCGGTCCGCACCGCGGAGAACCTGGTCCGCGTCACCCGGCGGGTGAACGAGTTCGCGGCTGCCCTGTGAAGGCGTCGCGATTGGTGTCACTGCTGCTCACGCTGCAGCAACGGCGGGCCGCACAGGCCGGGGAGCTGGCCGAGCTGTTCGAGGTGTCGGTGCGCACCGTCTACCGCGACGTCGCCGCGCTGCAGGCCGCGGGGGTGCCGCTGTGGACCGAGCCCGGCCGCGCCGGCGGCATCCGGCTCGTGGACGGCTGGCGCACCCGGCTGGACGGCCTCACCGGCGCCGAGGCCGCCGCGCTGTTCGCCGGGGCGGCCCCGGAGGCGCTGGCTGAGCTGGGGCTGGGCTCGGTGCTGCTCGCCGCCCAGGCGAAGGTGCTGGCCACCCTGCCCGAGGGGTTGCGCGAGCGGGCCCACACCATCGCCGGCCGGTTCCACCTGGACGCGCCCGGCTGGTTCCACCGCGGCGAGGAGCTGCCGCACCTGATGACGGTCGCCGAGGCGGTATGGGAGCAGCGGCGCATCGCCGTGCGCTACCGCCGCACCGACGCGACCGTGCGCCGCATGCTGGAGCCGTACGGGCTGGTCCTCAAGGCCGGGGTCTGGTATCTGGTGGCCCGCGTGCCGGACGCCGACGCGGTGCGCACCTACCGGCTCGCCCGGATCACCGCCGTGGAGCCCGCCGGCGAGACGTTCCAGCGGCCCGCGCAGTTCCAGCTCGCGCAGTGGTGGGCGGCGTCGGCGGCCTCGTTCGACCGGGCGCTGATCCGCGAGCGGGTGCGGCTGCGGGTCAGCCCGCGCGGGCTGCGCCACCTGCCCCACGTCACCGACCCGGCGGCGCGCGGCGAGGCGGTCCTGCACACCGGCCCGCCGGACGCCGACGGCTGGTGCGAGGTCGAGCTGGCCGTCGAGTCGCCACAGGTCGCGCTAGGCCAGCTGCTGCCGCTCGGCGCGGACGTCGAGGTGCTCGCCCCGGCCGAGCTGCGCACGGCGTTCGCCGACGTCGGGGCGGCCATCGCCGCCCGCCACGGGCGGCCCGGGATCAGCGGTGGGCCGGCCGGCGGGTGACCGCCAGCGCGAGGAGCACATACAGGGCCAGCAGGACGCCGACGGCAGCGAACGCGGTCCGCCGCGAGTCGAACGCCTCGAGGTTCGCGCAGGCGACCAGCCCGGCGACGCAACCCGGCAGCACGAACGCCGACGACGTGGGCAGCTTCATCGACCGCGCCAGCAGCGGCCCGGCCAGACCCAGCACCACCGGCGCCATCAGCACCATCGCGGCAGGGCCGGACAGCATCCCGCCGCATCCCTGCGCATCACGGCACGACTGCGGGTCCGCCGTCGCCACGAGCCCGTAGCCGACCAGCGCCGTCACGCCGACGGCGAGCACGCCCGTGGCCAGGCCGCGTACCGCCGCGGACCGCATCCGACGGACGCGACCTGCCGAGCCTATTCGCACCTCGTCGCCCACCATGAGCGCGAATTATGCTGCCCCGGCTCCCCGCCTCGCCACCCGCGCGCCTTCAGCCCGCCCGGTCCAGATAGGCGCGTACGGCCTCGTCGAAGGCGCCGGGCGGCAGTGCCCAGCCGCCGTCGCGCGGCTCGCCGAGCGCGGCGAGCACGGGCGGGACCGCCTCGATCCAGCCGAACGCGCCGCGCCCGCGTTGGCTTCGCGCCCGCAGCTCCCGCCCGGCCTCGGTGAGCGCGTACCGGCCCGCGTCGGCGGTCATGAGTCCGGCGTGCGTGAGCCGGTTCACGGCCTGCGTGAACTCGGCTTCCAGCAGCACCGCGTGATTGATCATGTCGGCGTGTCCGACCACCTCGGCCAGCCCGGCGCCGTCACCCGGGCCGGGCAGGGCGGCGAAGACCCAGGCGTCGCCACTCGTCCACCGCTCGCTCACGGCGCCAGCCTAGGACTCCGCCGCCGCCGCGGTCAGCGGTAGCCGGTCGGGTCCACCGGACCGTCCTCGGCCGTGCCGTGCTCGGCGAAGTAGCGCCAGATGTCGGGCACCGAACCGTCCACGTCGGTCAGGCCGTACTCCTGGGCAAGTTGCGTGCTCGACAGCGACCGGCCGGTGAAGCGGGCCCGGTCGGGATCGGACGCCAGCGCCGCCACCCCCCGGCCCAGGTACGTCGGCGTCTCGGACAGGATGAAGTGCGGAGCCTTCGCGGCGCCCTCGCGCCAGTTCTCCTCGGTGATCCCGAAATGGTCCAGCATGAACTCCGAGCGCAGAAAACCGGGCGTCACCACGACCGCGCTGCCGCCGAACGGTTTGAGCTCGGCGGACTGGGCCAGCGCGATCCGGGACACCGACGTCTTGGTGAGGTCGTAGAAGAAGGAGTCGCGGTAGTTCCGGTTGAACTCGTCGGTGCCGTCGGTGACCTCGACCACCAGACCGCCCGGGTTGCGGATCAGCAGCGGCAGCGCGGCGTGGCTGGTGATGATGTGGGTATGCAGGCCGAGCCGCATCATGCGCAGCCCGCCCTCCAGCGAGTGCTCCCACAGCGGCTTGCCCCACTCGACATGGCCTTCGCCGCCCCACACGTCGTTGACCAGGACGTCCAGCCGGCCGTGGGCGGCGTCGATCCGGGCGACTAGCGCGGCGACCTCGGCGGGTTCGAGGTGGTCGACGCGGACCGCGACGCCGGTGCCCCCGGCCGCGGTGACCAGGTCGGCGGTGTCCTCGATGGTCTCCGGCCGGTTCATCTCCGAGCGCTGCTCGCGGGTGGTGCGCCCGGTGACGTAGACGGTGGCCCCGGCCCGGCCGAGCTCGACCGCGATGGCCCGCCCGCAACCGCGGGTCGCCCCCGCCACCAGGGCGATCTTTCCGTGGAGTGTCTGCTGCATGGGTCCATCGTCACCGGGAACCTTGACAACTTCGGTCAGGTTTTACGCCCGCCTGTCGGACGAGGCCGGGTCCGGGCAACCGTCGGGGCGACACGCCTGGGCGCGCGGGGCGTGTATTGGGGGCATACGTGCGCGTGGCGCCACGGCGTGAGCTAGCGTCGGCTCCATGCCTATTCGCACCGCATCAGCCCGCTGGCAGGGCACGCTCACCGAGGGTTCCGGCACCATCGCGACCGGAAAGGGTGGTCTGCAGGGCAACTACTCGTTCAAGTCGCGTTTCGAGGAGGGTGAGGGCACCAACCCGGAGGAGCTCATCGCCGCCGCGCACGCCGGCTGCTTCTCCATGGCGTTCTCCAAGCAGCTCTCGGACGCGGGCTACCCGCCCACCGCCGTGGTGACCAACGCGAACGTCCACCTGGACAAGACCGACGCCGGCATGACGGTGACCCGCATCGACCTGGTCACGACCGGCAACGTGCCGGGCATCGACGAGGCCGAGTTCCAGAAGCTGGCGGAGGCGGCCAAGGCCGGCTGCCCGATCTCCCGCCTGCTCTCCCCCGGCGCCGACATCACCCTCGACGCCACCCTGGCAGCGTAGCCAGACCCGCTCCACCGTCGAAGATCGCTGTCTCGTGTCGAAATCTGCGCTCCAAGCGCAGATCAAGGCACAAGACAGCGATCTTCGCGTATCCGCCTCCGGCGCGGACCTCACCGAGGGGCGGACCCGGCGTGGGCGGCGCGCGGGTCAGGCTGGGCGGCTGGCCACGGTGAGCAGGTGGGAGCTGGCGCCCCACAGGTGTGGCTCACCCTCCACCGCGCGCAGCAGCGCCATCGCCTGCGCGGTGCGCTCCCCGTCGGCCAGGATCTGCGCCAGGTCCGGCATCATCCACAGCGGACCCTCGATGGCGGCGCGGCGCTCCAGCGTCAGGCCCGCCTCCTCGACCTCGCCGGGCAGCTCGTCCGGGCGGTGGAAGTAGGCGGTGGTGAACCAGCGCCCGTCCCCGGAGAGGTTGCGGTGCACCCCCGTGGCGAGCGTGGTGGTGAGGATCGCGGCGAACCCGGGGTCCCGCACGAAGCCCTTGGCGTACCCGTCCAGCAGCGACGTGTACCGGTTGATCGTCGCGGCGAGCACCAGACCGCCGGGGCGCACCACGCGGGCCGCCTCGCGCCAGGCGGTGACCCGGTCGGCCCGGTCGACCAGGTGGTACAGCGGACCGAACAGCAGCACCACGTCCCGGCTCGCGTCCGGCTCGGCCAGCGCGCGGGCGTCGCCGGCGGCCGCGGTCACCCCCGGCAGCGCGGCGGACGCCGCGACGTGCTCCGGCATCGGGTCGACGACGTGCACCTCGTGCCCGGCGGCGGCCAGCGGTCCGGCGTACACCCCGGTCGCCCCGCCGACGTCGAGGATGGACAGCGGCCCGGCGGGCAGGATCCGGCCGAGCAGGTCCCAGGTGCGCAGGAACTCCCAGCGCCCGTGGCCCGCGTCGAGGCGGGTGGCCTCACCGCCCCGCTGGTAGTACTGCGCGATCTCCGATTGCATGGCGCAGATCCTGCTCGGCCCGCTCAGGCCCCGGCAACCGCGTTTCCGGCGGTGAGCCCGGCCTGGAGCAGCGCGATGTCGGCGCGGTCCTTATCCCGGCGGGGCATGCCGGGCACCCATACCGGCATCATCTTTTTGATCTCGAGCTGCGCCGCCGGGCTGATCACGGCGCAGGTCAGATCGCCGAGGCGGCCGGGCGGGGCGGCGAGCATGCCGTCGGGCCAGGGCGCGCCCGCGTACGGCCCGGCGGGCACCACGACCCGGCCCGCCGCGTCCTGCCCGAGCAGGGCCACGCCGAGGTCGACGCCGTCGCGCAGGAAGTCGCGCTGCAGGTCGGGCGGGTTGTCGCCGTACGCGACGAAGCCGAGCCCGGCCAGCACGTCAGCCAGCCGGTCGGCGTCGGCGGCCCAGCAGAACCAGTCCACATCGAGGTGCGGGCGGGTGACCCGGCCGAGGAAGAAGTCCATCGCCCAGCCGCCGCGCAGCCACACCGGGATGCCCTCGCGGCGGGTGACCTGCTCGATCTCGGCGATGGCCCGCAGCTGGGCATCCTGACCGGCGCTCATCGCACCAGCGTAGG
The DNA here is from genome assembly GCF_040675365.1 of Catellatospora sp. NPDC049609. Classification (NCBI taxonomy): domain Bacteria; kingdom Bacillati; phylum Actinomycetota; class Actinomycetes; order Micromonosporales; family Micromonosporaceae; genus Catellatospora; species Catellatospora sp. NPDC049609. Next base: position 42,856 of record NZ_JBFAOU010000002.1, read on the forward strand.
CGCCCTCCATCGGGTAGTGTGCGCCGCGTGATCGGACCGGGGACGCACGCGATGGTGCCGCCGACGCTGGCGGTGGTCGCCTCGATCGGCGACCTGCCGGAGGGCCGGGCCTGGCTGGACTCGCTGCCCGCGCTGCTCGGCGAGCTGCGCGAGGCCTGGTCGCTGCGGCTGGGCGCGCCGTGGACCGGCGGCACGTGCTCCTGGGTCGCCCCCGCCGAGCTGCCGGACGGCCGGCCCGCGGTGCTGAAGATCAGCTGGCCGCACCGGGAGATGCTGGGCGAGGCCGACGCGCTGCGGCTGTGGCACGGGCACGGCGCGGCAGAGCTGTACGCCCACGACCGCTCGCGGCACGCGCTGCTGCTCGAACGCGCCGAGCCGGGCACCACGCTGGCCGACGCCGCGCTGCCCGCCGAGGAGCGGCTCACCGTCGCGGCGGGCCTGCTCCGGCGGCTGTGGGCGGCGCCCGTGCCGGATCCGGCGCTGTTCGAGCGGGTGGGCGACGTGACCGCGGACTGGGCGGACTTGGTCGAGGAGCGGATGGCGCGGCTGCGGCCCGGGTTCGACCCCGGCCTCGTCGCGCACGGCGCGCGGCTGCTGCGCGAGCTGCCGCGTACGGCGTCGCGCCAGGTGGTGGTGCACGGTGACATCAACCCGGGCAACATCCTGGCCGCGCGGCGGGAGCCGTGGCTGGTGATCGACGCGAAGCCGATGTACGGCGACCCCGGCTACGACCCGTGGCCGCTGCTGGAGCAGGTCGACGACCCGTTCGCGTACGCCGATCCGGTCGCGGTGCTGCGGCGCAGGGTGGCCCTGGTCGGCGCGGTGCTGGGCGAGGACCCGGCCCGCCTGGCCGCGTGGGCGGCGGCCCGGCGCGTGGAGGCGGCGGTGTGGTGGGTCTCGCGCGGCAACCCGCCCGACGACCACGCCATCGCCCAGGCCGCCGCCTTCGCCACCGTCGCCGGTCTGTGACGACGAGATCAGGGAGTGTCGGCGATGCGCTGCTGCTTCAGCTGGGGGACCAGGCGGGCCGCCGTCTGGTAGTCGGCGTCTTCGTGCAGCACGGTGAGTTTCAGCCGGATCGCCGTGGCCGCCACGAGGTAGTCCGCAACGGACAACCCTTGATGTGCGCTGTGTCTGGCCAGCTCCTGGCGGATGGACCCCACGATGTCCCACGCGTCGTCCGGGACCGGCACCCAGGGGTACGCGGCCCGCAAGCCTTCCTCGACCCGCGCGTACGCCTTGGCGTCGGCGATGGCGAGGGTCTCCGTCAGGACAGGATCACAGATCGCGACCAGCCCTCTGGTGACCTGGTCGTGCCAGCGCTCGTCGACCTGCCGACGCACGATACGCACGAGCGCGCTGGTGTCGATCAGGTACTTCACTGATCGAGCTCTTCCAGCCGGTCGAAGTCGAAGCCACCCTCGGCCGCGACCGCCTGCAGATCGGCCAGTGCGCGCTGACGACGCGCGCGGCTCTCCTCGACGGCGAACCGCAGCGCCGAGTTGACGGTGTCCTTCTTCGTCGTGGTGCCGAGAGCCACCGTCGCCTCCTCGAGCAGGTCATCGTCGACGTCCAGCAACGTCTTGGCCATAGCACACCTCCGCAGCGACGGGATATACAAGTCTATCGAGGATATCCCGCACGGGACAAGCTAGGCGGTTTCGAGGAAGGCTCCGGCGGCGCGGGCGGCGCGTTCGGGGTCGCCGGCGCGGATGGCCTCGACGAGGTCGTCGTGCTCGACGTACTTGTCGGGGGTGAGGGTCTCGCCGATCTGCTGGCTGAGGCTGGCCCGCATGGCGCCGCCGAAGGACGCGTAGAGCTCGGCCAGCATCGCGTTGTGCGCGGCGGCGACGATCGCGACGTGCAGGTCGGCGTCGGCGGCGACGAACGCGGCGGCGTCACCGGCGCGCCACAGCTGCTCGCGCCGGGCCAGCAGCTGGTCGAGGGCGGCCAGGTCGGCGGGGGTGCGCCGCACCGCGGCCAGGCGGGCCGCCTCCACCTCGAAGGCGCGGCGGACCTCGATCGCCTCGGCGATCTCGGCGGCGGCCAGGCGCCGGGCGACGACGCCGGTGAGCTCGTGGGTGGCGGTGACGTAGGTGCCCGAGCCCTGGCGGCATTCGAGCACGCCCGCATGGACCAGGGCGCGCACCGCCTCGCGGACCGTGTTGCGGCCCACGCCGAGGGCCGCGACCAGGTCGGGTTCGGTCGGGATGCGGCTGCCGACGGGCCACTCCCCGGTGGCGATCTGCGTACGCAGCTGCTCGATCACCTGGGGGACGAGGCCCTGCCGCGACGGGGTGCGCAGTGTCATTGCTTACATCTCCGGTCCGAAATTCATCCCATGATTCTACGATCGGAGGTATGCCGCCGCCAGTTGCCGCCGCCGAGGCGCCGCCCATCGTGTCGACGATGATCGCATCCCGCACCGCCGCGCCCGCCGCGGCAGTGCCCGTCCGGCGCACAACGATGCTGATCATGGCCGGTATCCTGCTCGTCGCCCTCAATCTCCGGGCCGCCATCACCAGCCTCGGCGCGCTGCTCGACGAGGTGAGCACCGGGCTGCACCTGTCCGGCACCGTGGCGGGCATCGTCACCACCCTGCCCGCGCTCGCCTTCGCCGCGTTCGGCGCGCTCACCCCGTGGCTGACCCGGCGGCTGCCGGCCGCCCGCATCCTCGTCGGCGCGATGGCACTGCTCGCCGTGGGCCAGCTGCTGCGGGCGCTGAGCGGCTCGGCGTGGACATTCCTGCTCACCAGCGCGATCGCCCTGGCCGGCATCGCCATCGCGAACGTGCTGCTGCCGGTGCTGGTCAAGGAGCACTTCCCGCACCGGCCCGGCCTGATGACCGGCGTCTACAGCATGACCCTCATCCTCGGCACCACGACGGCCTCGGCCGCCTCGGTGCCGGTCGCGCACGCCTTCGGCGACTGGCGGGCCGGGCTCGGCGTGTGGGCGCTGCTGGCCGCCGTGGCGGTGCTGCCATGGCTGGGCGCGGCGCTGCGGCGGGTGCCCGCCTCGGCGCGGGACGCCGCCGCGCGGCCGCGCATCCGCCCCGGCCGCACCCGGCTGGGCTGGGCGATGGCGCTCTACTTCGGCGCGCAGTCGCTCAGCGGGTACGCCACCATGGGCTGGCTGGCGCAGATGTTCCGCGACGCGGCGTTCACCCCCACCGACGCCGGGCTGCTGCTGGCCGGGGTCACCGCGGTGGGCGTGCCGTTCGCGCTGCTCATGCCGACCCTGGCCGGGCGGCTGCGCGACCTGCGCCCGCTGGTGCTGATCATGTCCGCCGCGATGATCGCCTCGTATTTCGGCCTCGCGCTGGCCCCGCACGGCGGCGCGCTGGCCTGGGTGGCCCTGCTCGCGCTCGGGCAGGCGGCGTTCCCGCTCGCGCTGGCGATGATCGGGATGCGGGCGCGGACGGGCGAGGGCGTGGTGGCGCTGTCGGCATTCGCGCAGAGCACCGGTTACCTGATCGCCGCGCTCGGGCCGCTGCTGGTCGGCGTGCTCTACGAGGCGACCGGCGGCTGGACGCTGCCGCTGGGCTTCCTGATCGTCGCCGCGGTCGTGCAGGCCGTCGCCGGGCTGGCCGCCGCCCGCCCGCGCCACATCGAGGACGAGCACGGCGCCGCACCCGACCCGCTGCCGCGGCACGGCGCCGCGAGCACCGGCCGGTTCCGGCATGCGGACCGCTCGCGGCGGCCCGCCATGACAGCCGTCACAAAGCCGCCTGCGCCGCTGCGCGAAGTGGTTGGGTAAGGACCGTGACCGCCGCGCCACCTCACCGCCGTACCACCCTGATCCTGGTCCTGGGCAGCATGTCCGCCTTCGGCGCGCTGTCGTTCGACATGTACCTGCCGGCCTTTCCCACCATCGCCGCCGACCTGCGCGTCTCGCCGGCCGCCGTGCAGCTCACGCTGACCGTCGCGCTGATCGGCATCGCGCTCGGCCAGTTCGTGATGGGACCGCTGTCGGACAAGTGGGGCCGGCGCACCCCGATCATCGGCGGCACCGTGCTGTTCACCGTCTCCTCGGCGCTGATCACGATCGCCCCGAACATCGAGACCATGACCGCGCTGCGGCTGGTGCAGGGCTTCGCGGGCGGCATCGGCATCGCCATCTCCCGCGCGGTGGTGCGCGACCTCTACGCCGGGGCCGAGGCGTCGCGCTTCTTCTCCCGGCTCACCCTGGTCTTCGGCGTCGCCCCGGTGGTCGCGCCCACCATCGGCGCGGCGGTGCTGACGTTCACCAGCTGGCGCGGCGTGTTCGCGCTGCTCGCCCTGTACGGCCTGGTCATGGTGGCGGTCGGCGGGCGCTTCCTGCCCGAGACGCTGCCGGTCGAGCGCCGCCGCACCGGCGGGCTGGCCGAGGTCGGGCGCGGGTTCAAGGTGCTCGCCGCCGACCGGCGGTTCTGGGGTTACACCGCCGCGCAGGGCCTCACCTTCGCCGGGCTGTTCGCCTACCTGTCCAGCGGCTCGTTCGTGCTGCAGGAGGGGTACGGCGTCTCCCCGCAGACGTACGGCCTGATCTTCGGGCTGAACGCGCTCGGGCTGGTCGCCGTCGGGCAGCTCAACGCGCGGCTGGTTGGCCGGCGCGGCACGCCCCGCGGGCTGCTGTTCGCCGCGCTGGCGGGGGCCGTGGCGGCGGGCATCCTCATGATCGGCGGGGCCGGGCTGCACAGCCTCACCATCGTGGTGGCGATGCTGTTCGTGTACATCGCCAGCCTCGGCATGGTCGCCCCGAACAGCACCGCGCTGGCGCTCGACGGCCACGCGCAGATGGCGGGCACGGCCGCCGCCCTGATGGGCGCGGTGCAGTCGGCGATCGGCGCGGTCGCCGGGCCGATCGTGGCCGCGCTCGGCGCGTCCAGCGGGGTGCCGATGGCGTCGGCGATGTTCGGCTTCGCCGCGCTGTCGATCCTGGCCGCCACCACGCTCACCCGCCCCGCGCAGCCGAAACTCGCTTGAGCGAGGAAGCCGGCCGGGCCACCATGCACGGCGTGAACTCCCTGGCCGACCTGCTCCGCGACCGCCGCTACCTCGCCTTCTGGCTCGGCCAGGTGACCAGCGTGGTCGGCAACGCGCTGTCGCTGGTGGCGCTGCCCGCGCTGATCCTGCCCGCACGCGGGCCCGCGGCGTTCGCGCTGGTGCTGGCCGCCGAGGCGGTCGCCGGGGTGCTGCTCCTGCTGGCCGGTGGCGTCGTCGCCGACCGGTACTCGCGCAGCACGGTCATGGCCGTCGCGGACGTGCTGCGCATGGTGGGCGTGGCCGGGCTGCTGGCCTTCGGCGCGTACGGCCCGCTCTGGCTCCCGATGACCGCGGCCTGCCTGGTCGGCATCGGCGGCGCGCTCTACGAACCCGCGCACCGGGCCGCCCTGCCGCAGCTGGTCGCCGAGCCGCTGCGCCAGCGGGCCAACGCACTGGACTCCGCGACCAAACGCTTCGGCGCGGCGGGCGGCGCGCTGGCCGGCGCGGCACTGGTCGTCGCGGTCGGGCCACGGGGCGCGCTGCTGATCGACCTGGCCACCTTCGCGGTCAGCCTGGCCACCCTGGCCTGGCTGCGGCTGCCCCCGATCGGCGGGGACGCGCCGACGCCGGGCGTGCGCGCGCTGCTGGACGAGGCCCGCCAGGGCGTACGCGAGGTGCGCCACCGCCCGTGGGCGCTGGTCATCATGCTGCAGGGCACGGTCCAGGTGTTCTTCCTGTTCGGCCCGAACTACGCGCTGATGCCCATCGTCAGCCTGGACCGGTACGGCCCCGCCGGCTACGGCTGGCTGAGCGCGGCCGCCTCGGTCGGCATGGTCCTCGGCTCCGCCGTGGCCGGCCGGATCAGCTCCCGACGCCCCGGGCTGTGGGCGATGAACGTGCTGCTGCCCTGCGCGCTGCTGCCGCTCTGCCTCGCGGTGCCGGTGCCGCTGCCGCTGTGGTGCGCGGCGCAGGTGCTGGCCTGGGGCGGCATCGGCGTGTTCTTCGTGCTGTGGTTCACCGCGCTGCAGTCGGAGTTCCCGGCCGAGGTGCAGGGCCGGGTGTTCTCGCTGGAGTCCATCGGCAACTTCGCGCTGCAGCCGATCGCGATCGCCGCGGCGCCGATGATCGCGCTGACCGTCGGGCTGCCGCTGTTCGGCGCGGTCGCGGTCGTCGTGCTGCTGATCTCGACGTACGCGGTGTTCGCCGTGCCCGGCACGGTCGCCCTGCGCTCGCCGGCCCGCCGAGACGGCGACCGGGCACCGGCCGTGCCTGCGTCGGCCCCGCCCGCGTCGGCCCCGCCCGCGTCGGCCCCGCCCGCGTCGGCGCCGGCCGCGTCGGCTTCGGTGCCGGAAGCGGCGTCGGCCGCGTAGGCGATCCGGCCGCGCCGCCGTCACGGCGACTTGACAAACGACACACGCGCGAGACAATGGGAGCGCTTCCATCTTCCGGCGTCGATTCGGTCGGCGCCATCCCTCCGGTGTGGACCGGGGCCCGGCGCCGCACGCACGCCGGGCCCCGAGGGCTTTCCCGGGCCACCGGCGCGCGCTGATCCCACGGCGGTAACCTGCGAGCATGGCCGAGGCTGCCCGCAGGACGCTGTACCGCCCGATGACCTCGCGCTCGCCGGACGAGCCGCACCGCGCCGCGACCCCGCTGGAGCTGTTCTTCGACCTGTGTTTCGTGGTCGCGGTCGCCCAGGCCGCGGCGGGCCTGCACCACGCCGTCACCGAGGCCCACCTCGGCCAGGGCGTGCTCGGCTTCCTGATGGTGTTCTTCGCCATCTGGTGGGCCTGGATGAACTTCAGCTGGTTCGCCTCGGCCTACGACAACGACGACGTGGCGTACCGGCTGACCACCATGGTCCAGATCGCGGGCGCGCTGGTGCTGGCCGCGGGCGTGCCGCGGGCTTTCGAGCACGGCGACTACCGGCTCATCACGCTCGGGTACGTGGTGATGCGGCTGGCCATGGTCACCCAGTGGCTGCGGGTGGCCCGGCAGGATCCGCCCCGCCGGGTCACGGCGCTGCGCTTCGCCGCCGGCATCACGCTCGTGCAGGTCGGCTGGGTGGTGCGGCTGCTGCTGCCCGCGCCGTGGGACTTCCGGTTCTTCTTCGTGCTGGTCGCGTGCGAGCTGCTGGTGCCGCTGTGGGCCGAGCGCACCGCGCCCACCCGCTGGCACCCGCACCACATCGCCGAGCGGTACAGCCTGTTCACCCTGATCGTGCTCGGCGAGTCGGTGCTGGCGGCGACGCTGGCCGTGGAGTCGGCGCTGGAGACCGGCCAGCTCGCCCCGCTGGTGTGGCTGGCCGCCGCCGGGCTGGTCATCGTGTTCGGCATGTGGTGGCTGTACTTCGAGCGCCCCGCGCACGACCTGCTCACCTCGTTCCGGGCGGCGTTCCGCTGGGGGTACGGGCACTACTTCATCCTCGCCGCGGCGGCGGCCGTCGGGGCGGGGCTGGCCGCGGCGGCCGACTTCCACAGCCACACCTCCCACGTGTCCGGCGTGACCGCCGCCTACGCCGTCGCCGTGCCCGTCGCGGTGTACCTGGTCAGCCTGTTCCTGCTGCAGATCTGCCCGCACTACCGCGGGCTGGTCGTGTACGCGTTCCCCGTCGTGGTCGTCCTGGTGCTGCTCGCCCCGCTCGGCCCGGCGCCGATCCAGGTGATCGCCCTGCTCACCGCGGCCCTCACGACCCTGGTCGTGGTCGTGGGGCGGCTTCCCGCCGCGAATCCCCGGTTGTCCGCTGCCCACCCGCGGCCGGACGCGACCGGGTCACCGCCGACCCGGTGATCGGGCCCGCAGCCCGGCCCGGCTCGACCGCGCCCGGCCGGCCCTGATCCGTCTGAACCACCCTCGCGCGCGACTTTGCTCTGCACACAAATACGCACCCGCGACTGGGTGCGTATTTGTGTGCAGAGCAAAGTCGGCCGGGCGGCACCGGACCGCGGCGGCCGCGGGCGTGGCACGCGGGCGCCGATCAGTGCGGGGACCAGCGGAAGTCGGGTCGGCGGCGGTGCACGAAGGCGGCGATGCCCTCGGCCGCCTCGCCGGACTCGACCATCTGGCGGTGCCAATAGGACACCCGCGTGTCGTCGTGGTGGCCGTCGCCGGCCATCATCACGATCTCCTTCGCCGCGACCTGGGTCAGCTGCGAGCGCTGCGCGAGCGTGGCCGCGAACGCGGTGACCCGGTCGGCCAGCCCGTCCGCCGGGTGCAGCTCGTCGACCAGCCCGATGCGCAGCGCGCGGTCGGCGCCGATCAGCTCCGCCGAGTAGAGCAGGTGCTTGGCGGCGCTCGGGCCGATCAGCGCGACCAGCCGCCGGGTCGTCGGTGCCGGGTACACGATGCCCAGGCGGGCCGGGGTGACCCCGAACCGGCTGCCCTCGGCCGCGAAGCGCAGGTCGCAGGCGACCGCGAGCTGGCAGCCGCCGCCCACGCAGTCGCCCTCGATCCAGGCCAGGGTCGGTTTGGGAAAGCGGGCCAGCCGCTCCTCGGCCAGCACGGCCAGGCTGCGGTCGCCCTCGGCGATGAGCCGGTCCACCTCGGTGATGTCCGCGCCCGCGCAGAACGTGCCGCCCGCGCCGGTCAACACCAGCACCCGGACCGACGGGTCGCCGGCGAGGCCGTCGAGCAGCTCGGGCAGCCGCGCCCACATGTCGTTGGTCATCGCGTTGCGCCGGGCCGGGTTGGCGATGCGGATCGTCGCCACGTGCCCGGAGATCTCCAGCTCCAGACGGGGCGGGGCGAGCTGCTCGGTCACGGGGTGGGCCTTTCTGCGGTACGGCGGCAGGGCTGCATCGTGCCACAATGCCGGACATGGCCGAGCGGAGATCGCCGAAGGTGCTGTCACTCGCGTGGGGCGAGATCGAGGTCGAGGACATCGGCCCGGTCAAGGACGCGATGCTGTTCCCGGGCGGGGGCGGTGAGTGGGACTGGCGCGTCACCGGCACCCGGCACTCCCCCGGCATCCAGCCCGCCGACGTGGCGCCGCTGCTCGCGGCGGGCGCGACCACGGTGGTGCTGTCCCGCGGGCAGCAGCTGGTGCTGGAGGTCATGCCGGAGACCGAGGCGCTGCTGGCCGAGCACGGCGTCGACGTCCACATCGCCGAGACCCGGGAGGCGATCCGGGTCTACAACCTGCTCGCCGACGCCGGCGTCAGCGTGGGCGCCCTGCTCCACTCGACCTGCTGACACCGCAGGGCGAAACCGCCGCTTCCCGTCGTTCACAGGCCGGCGCGCCCGCCGGGCAGGTGGAACCGCCGCGGGCGCTACAGCTAGCCCATGAACACCCGGTCCAGCCAGCCGTCGATCAGGTCGCGGTCGCCGTGGACGTGCACCTGGTCGCGGTCCAGCGGCAGCCGGCGATAGAGGATGAGCAGCAGCTCGGTCAGCGGGCCCTGCACCGCCACAGTGCCCTTCGCGTGGCCCGGCCGCCAGGTCACGCCGTCGGCGCCGAGCTCGATCAGCCACTCGGCCTCGACGTCGCCGGTCGTGTCGGTGGCGTGCAGGTGGATGCTGCGCGGCGGCCCGTAGAGCTCCGGCAGGCGCGGGAACACCCGCTCGTTGGCGCGCACGTCGGTGGCCAGTTCGAGGAACTCGTCCACGGCGTCGGCGGCCAGGTCCGGCGCGACGGTGTAGCCCGCGCCCGTGGTCAGCGACGCGTCGGCGCGGTGCAGCAGGATGTCGCAGGCGGCCCGCCGGGCCCAGAAGGTCAGCGAGTCGGGCAGGCCGAAGATCTCGACCTGCGCGCCGGGGTCGCGCCCGCGCAGGGTGTGCGCGTACGCGTCGGCGCCCGCCTGCATCCAGGCGGTCAGCGTGTCCGGGTCGTCGGTGTCGGGCACCCCGGCCCGGGTGCGGTCACCGAGGGCGGGCCTGGGGCCGGGCTCGCCGCGCACGGCGGCGTCGGTCATGTGCACGTTGCCGCCGACGTGGCGGACCAGATCGGCCAGCGTCCAGTCGGGGCAGGTCGGCACCTTCGCGGACAGGTCGTCGCCGGGCAGCACCTCGCGCAGCAGCGCGGTCTGGGCGGACACCTCGTCGCAGTAGCGGTCGTAGCTCAGCCGTGGCATGTGTCCAACGTAGCCGGAGCCGACCGCCGGGGCTCGCGGGTACGCGGTGGGCGGAGTTCGCCCACCGCGTACCCGCTATATGTCAGACCTTGCGAATGTTGCTGGCCTGCGGGCCCTTCTGGCCCTGCGTGATCTCGAACTCGACCCGCTGGTTCTCCTCGAGGCTCCGGTAGCCGTTGGACTGGATGGCGGAGAAGTGCGCGAACACGTCCGCTCCGCCGCCGTCCGGGGTGATGAAGCCGAAGCCCTTTTCCGCGTTGAACCACTTCACGGTGCCGACAGCCATGTCAGATACTCCTTGGTGAGGCTGTGCGAGCCCACTGGCGTGGGACTCTTTCGCCTCCCGCACCGCACCAAATGCGGACAGCGCCCGGTCTCTTCTCGGGCGCTTCGTCTGGTATGCGGGAGGTCGAGGTTATAACGCGGGGAATCTAACACGCACCCCCGACCGAAACCGCTGATCGGACGACGTGTCATGCCCGCGTGTCTCGAATCGACAGCGGGAGATCGGTAAATCTTTACCGTGAAGAATCTTCCTGCGAAACTTTCCGACACAGCGCCGGGTGCGGCGCGACGACGACGGGAGGCGCCGTGCGAGCCAGGCAGATCTTGGTGACACTGCTGGTCACGGCCACATTGGCCGCGACGGGATGCGGCCGGCCGGAGCCCGCCGCCCCTGACGATACCGCGCTGTCCGCGGCACCGACCGCATCCGACGGCTGCCCGCTCGGCGCAGCGCCCAAGCGGGCCCTGCGCGGGCTGTGGATCGCGTCCGTGCTCAACATCAACTGGCCCTCGGCGACCGGCCTGACCGTCGCCCAGCAGAAGTCCGAGCTGCGCTCGCTGCTCGACCAGGCGGTCGGGCTGCGCTTCAACGCCGTGTTCGTGCAGGTGCGGCCGACCGCCGACGCGTTCTGGCCGTCGCCGTACGAGCCGTGGTCGCAGTACCTCACCGGCGCCCAGGGCGCCGATCCCGGCTACGACCCGCTCGGCTTCGCGGTCGCCGAGGCGCACGCCCGCAACCTGGAGTTCCACGCCTGGTTCAACCCGTTCCGGGTGTCCATGCAGCCCGACGTCAACCAGCTGACGGCCACCCACCCGGCCCGCACCCACCCGGGCTGGATCGAGACGTACGACGGCCGGCTCTACTACAACCCCGGCGTGCCCGCCGCCCGGCAGCACTCCGTCGACGCGATCATGGACGCGGTCACCCGGTACGACCTGGACGGCGTGCACTTCGACGACTACTTCTACCCGTACCCGGTGTCCGGGCAGACGTTCGACGACGCCGCCGAGTTCACCGCGTACGGCGCGGGCCGGACGCTGGCCGACTGGCGGCGCGCCAACGTGGACACCTTCGTGCAGACCGTCTCCTCCCGCATCGAGCAGGTCAAGCCGCACGTCCGGTTCGGGATCTCGCCGTTCGGCATCTGGCGCAACCAGGGCACCGACCCGCTCGGCTCGGCCACCACCGGATTGCAGTCCTACGACGCGATCTACGCCGACACCCGCCGGTGGGTCAAGCAGGAGTGGATCGACTACATCGCGCCGCAGATCTACTGGTCGATCGGGTTCCCCGCGGCCGCGTACGACGTGCTGGTGCCGTGGTGGGCGCAGGTGGTCGCCGGGACGCGGGTGCAGCTGTACATCGGGCAGGCGGCGTACAAGATCGGCACGACGACCGACCCGAACTGGAACGACGCCGCCGAGATGCCCGACCACCTGCTGCTCAACCGGCAGCACCCGGAGGTCGCGGGCGACGTCTACTACTCCATCGAGGAGCTGCTGGCCAACCCGCTCGGCCTCGCCGACCGGCTGCGGACCGACTTCCACGCCCACCCCGCGCTCGTGCCGGTGTCGGCGATGGCCGCGGCCAGCGCGCCCGCCGCGCCGGGCACCGTCACGGCGAGCCGGGTCAGCGGCGGCATCAGGCTGGACTGGAGCGCCGGCGGCGGCACGGCGCCCACGTACTACGCGGTGTACCGGGCCGACGGCGCCGGGTGCGGGGTCGAGGCCGCGCGCAACCTGCTGGGCACCGTACGCGGCACCAGCTTCACCGACCCCGCGCCGCCGCCGGTCGGGCAGGTCACGTACTACGTGACCGCGCTGGACCGGACCCATCGCGAGAGCGGACCGCGCGGGGTGACGGTGCGCTGAAGACTCAGTCAACTCTCGGTCACCGAGTGGACGGCGCCTCCACAACGGACGTAGCCTTCGCCCTTGGCCCGGCGCACCTGCCGGGCTTCGAGAAGGGAGTTTTCCATGCTGGGACTCGAGGCGAAGCTGTCGAAGGCGTGGGAGGGCAAGAGCGCCCAGGACATCGCCGACGCGCCGGTGACCGCGATCCAGGGTGTCTCCGAGAGCGACGCGGAGCAGCTGTTCAAGGCGTTCGGCATCAAGACCGTGCGTGACCTGGGCACCAACAAGTACTTCCGCTGGGCCCAGTCGATCGCCAACCTGGCCGACTGAGTCCACGCGGGCACCACTTTTGCATAGACGTTGGCCTATCCGGATGAGTTCGATCACCGATTCCTCATCCAGATAGGCCAACGTCGTTGTGTGAGCGGGCCGGCCAAGCCCACGGGCTCAGTCGAGTGCGGCGATCGGGGCGTCGGCGGTGGGCACCTCCGCGGGGAGATCCACGGTGCGGCGCGGGCCGGTGAACCACTTGCGCGCCGAGACCAGCCACCACACCCCGACCAGCAGCAGCACCGCCCCCACCGCGATCGGCGCGTAGTTGACCGCCGACCAGTCGAACCCGTCGCTGAACGGCACCCCGGCGGGCACGGTCGGCATGACGAAGTACAGCGAGATCACGATGATCTCGAGGGAGGCGATCCTGCCCAGGATCTTGTAGCGCCTGCCCAGCGTCCACGGGCCGGGCTGGAAGCTGTCGCCCGCCTTCAGGCGCAGCAGGATCGGGATGAGGAAGGCCAGGTAGAGGCCGATCACCGCGACCGAGACCACGGCGTAGAAGGCGATCGGGGCGCCGTTGCGCTGGTAGAGGGCGGGCAGCGTGAGCAGGCCGCCCGCGACGCAGCCGGCGAGCACCGCCCAGACGGGGGTGCCGTTGCGGTCCAGCCGGGTCCACAGCCGCCAGCCGGGCACGGCGCCGTCACGGCTGAACGCGTACATCATCCGGGACATGCTGGTCACGCAGCTCATGCCGCAGAAGAACTGGCCGACCGTGGAGATGATGATCACGGCTTTGAAGAAGCCGGACGACAAGGCGCCCTGCAGCAGCACCCCGACGAAGCCGTAGCCGCCGGTCACCGCGTCCGGGTCCTGCACGGCGAACAGGAACGCCAGCAACAGGATCCAGCCGCCGATCGCGGAGTAGAAGATGGACCGCCACAGCGCCTTGGCGGCGTTGAGCGCGGCCCCGCGGGTCTCCTCGGCCACGTGCGCGCAGGCGTCGAACCCGGTGATCGTGTACTGCGTCAGCAGGCCGCCCAGGGGCAGCACGTACAGCCAGAAGCCCAGGCCGGAGGTGCCGCCGTCGAGGAAGCCGTTGGCGTTGATCGTCTCGCCGAAGACGAACGACGGGCTCTGGTGCGTGTCCGGCACGAGGACCAGGATCGCCACGATGACCGCGGCGCCGAAGACGTGCCACCAGACGGAGACGTCCTGCAGCCGGTTGATGATCCGGGCGCCGAAGACGTTGATCACGGCATGCAGCGCGAGGATGACCAGGAACAGGTAGAAGGCCTGCTGGAAGGTGCCCGCCCAGCCGGGCACGGTGTTGGCCAGCACCAGGTTGAGGAAGGTGGCGCAGCCGTAGTCGACCGACGCGGTGACCGCGATCAGGCCGATCAGGTTGAACCAGCCGGTGAACCAGCCGTGCACCGGCTTGCCGAGCTTCGCCGCCCACCAGTAGATGCCGCCCGCCGTCGGGTACGCCGAGACCAGCTCGGACAGGCACAGCCCGATGATCAGGATGAACGCCGAGATGATCGGCCAGCCCCAGGAGATGGCGATCGGGCCGCCGTTCATCCAGGCCTGGCCGAACGTGGTGAAGCAGCCGGCCAGGATGGAGATGATCGAGAACGAGATGGCGAAGTTGGAGAAGCCGCTCCAACCGCGGTGCAGCTCCTGCTTGTAGCCGAGCTCGGCGAGCCGTGCGGCGTCGGTGTCGATGGTCTGCGCGGGTTCCGTCATGGTGCCCCTCCTGGCGCTCGACGATGCCCGAGTGTCGACCGTCATAGCGACATATGGCAATACTCCGTTGCGCCGAGCCGCGACACACCGCGTCCACCGGCCCGCCTCCACGTCGGCAGGTACGCGTTGACGCGGCGTGCTAGTCATATGACAGATCGTGAATGGACGGAGCCGGAGGGCAGCATGGTCGCCGAATGGATCACCGCGTTGGCCGCCAGCATCGCGGGCGGCCTGGTCAGCGCCGCGACCACGGACGCCTGGCAGAGCTCACGCGACCGCCTCGCGCGCCTGCTCGGGCGGGGTGACACGCGGCGCGAGGCGCAGTTCGGCGCCCGGCTCGACACGACCGCGGCCGAGATCGCCCGCGCCCCGCAGGCGGAGCTGGAGACGACCCGGTCCGCGCAGGCCGCGATCTGGCGCGCGCGGCTGACGGACGTCCTGGAGGACGAGCCGACGCTGCGCGAGGAGTTCGAGGCCCTGTCGTCGCAGCTGCGCGCCGCCGTCGCCGCGGCCCGGCCGAACGTCGAGAGCCACCACAACGCGGTGCAGGTCAACGGGGACAACGCGCTCGCCGTCGGCTCCATGTCGCACAGCACGCTCACCGACAACCGCGGCAAGTACCGCATCGGCAACATCCACTTCGGCAACGGCGGGCTGACCGTGCTGATCCTGCTCGCCGTGCTGCTGCTGGGCGGCGGCACGGCCGGGGTGATCCATGCCGTGTCCGCCGGCATGGACCTGGACGAGGTGGCGGGCCGGTGGACGTACCAGACCGAGGCGTCCGGCATCCGCACCGACACCACCCTGGACGTGACGGTGCCGCAGTTCGTGCTGGCGATGGACATCTACCAGCAGGCGGCGTCCGGCGAGCGGACCGGCATCCACGTCGAGTGCATGGGCGAGGTCACCGAGGGCGACGGTGAGGCGATCTTCCACGTGCACTTCCGCGCGCACCAGCCGATCGGCGCCGCGGCGAAGAACCTGACCTCCGAGTGCCCTGACTGGTTCAGCGGCGTGCCCGACGACGCGGGCACGCGGCTGTCGCTGTCCTCACCGAGCGGCCAGCCCATCGTGTTCCAGCGCGCCGGCCGGGCCTAGACGGCGCCGACGATGATCAGGTTGTAGTACTCAATGATCTTGTAGCCTATCCAGCCCGCGATGGCCAGCGCCACCAGCCACGCGATCAGCGCGTACGTCTTCGGGAAGCGCTTGGAGAACCGGGGCCGTTCGCGCAGCCACCGCCGCACGCCGCCCCACCAGAACCGGCGGTCGAGCCACTGGGTGATCTTCCAGTGCAGCGTCGTCCGGTGGGCCGGGGCGTCTTTTCGCATCCACTCCGGCAGCTGGGAGCGCGACTCCTCCGTCATGGCGGCTGATTCTCCGCCATCCACCCGCCGCTCGCTGCCCCCAACCTGCTGACCTGCGGCTCTGCCGGGCGGGCGCGGGCCGCTCTCCGATTTCGGAGAGATTATCGTTGTTTATCCGGCACGTCGGATCGTAACGGGGCACTCTGCCTGGTTATCTGGGATCCCGGCGTAACAGCCCGCAGGAGGTGCCGCATGTCCGTGATCCGCGCCGCCCTGGTCCAGACGTCCTGGACCGGCGACAAGGAATCCATGATCAAGGCGCACGAGGAGTACGCGCGCCAGGCCGCAGCGCAGGGCGCCCAGGCAATCTGCTTCCAGGAGCTGTTCTACGGCCCCTACTTCTGCCAGGTGCAGGACGCGCAGTACTACGCCTACGCGGAGTCGATCCCGGGCCCGACCACCGAGCGGTTCCAGGCCCTGGCCCGCGAGCTGGGCATGGTCATGGTGCTGCCGATGTACGAGCAGGAGCAGCCCGGCGTCCTCTACAACACCGCCGCGGTGGTCGACGCCGACGGCCGCTACCTCGGTAAGTACCGCAAGACGCACATCCCGCAGCTGCGGGGGTTCTGGGAGAAGTTCTACTTCCGCCCCGGCAACCTCGGCTACCCCGTGTTCGACACGGCGGTGGGCAGGGTCGGCGTCTACATCTGCTACGACCGGCACTTCCCCGAGGGCTGGCGCGCGCTCGGGCTCAACGGCGCGCAGCTGGTGTTCAACCCGTCGGCGACCAGCCGCGGGCTCTCGTCGCACCTGTGGCAGCTGGAGCAGCCCGCCTCGGCGGTGGCCAACGAGTACTTCGTCGGCGCGATCAACCGGGTCGGCATCGAGGACCTGGGCGACGACGACTTCTACGGCACGTCGTACTTCGTCGACCCGGAGGGCCGGTTCGTGGGCGACACCGGCGACCCGCACCAGCCCGAGCTGATCGTCCGCGACCTGGACCTGGCGCTGCTCGCCGCGGTGCGCGACCGGTGGGCCTTCTACCGCGACCGCCGCCCCGACGCCTACGCCCCGCTGACCCAGGCCTAGGAGGCGCGGCGTGTATCTGCTGATCAAGGGCGGGACCGTGGTCTCGGCTACCGGCGCCCACCCGGCCGACGTGCTCGTCGAGGGCGAGCGCATCGCCGGCCTGTACGCGCCCGGGAGCACCCCGGACGTCGAGGGCGCCCAGGTGGTCGACGCGACCGGCAAGTACGTCATCCCGGGCGCCGTGGACGTGCACACGCACATGGAGCTGCCGTTCGGCGGCACCAGCGCCAGCGACACGTTCGAGACCGGCACCCGGGCGGCGGCGTTCGGCGGCACCACCACGATCGTGGACTTCGCCGTGCAGCGCACCGGCGAGCGGGTGCCCGACGGCCTGGCGGCCTGGCACGCCAAGGCCGACGGCAACTGCCACGTCGACTACGGCTTCCACATGATCATGGGTGGGGTCGACGACGAGTCGCTCAAGGCCATGGACTCCCTCGTCGACTCCGAGGGCGTGACCAGCTTCAAGCTGTTCATGGCGTACCCGGGCGTGTTCTACAGCGACGACGGGCAGATCCTGCGCGCGATGCAGAAGGCCCGCGAGAACGGCTCCGTGATCATGATGCACGCGGAGAACGGCATCGCGATCGACGTGCTGATCGGCCAGGCCCTGGCCCGCGGCGAGACCGACCCGGTCAACCACGGCCTGACCCGGCCCGCCGAGCTGGAGGCCGAGGCCACCCGGCGGGCGATCTCGCTGGCCCAGGTGGCCGGGGACACCCCGCTCTACATCGTGCACCTGTCCGCCTCGCAGGCCCTGGAGGCGGTCGCCGCCGCCCGCGACACCGGCCGCAACGTCTTCGCCGAGACCTGCCCGCAGTACCTCTACCTCACCCTGGAGGACCAGCTCGGCGCGCCCGGTTTCGAGGGCGCCAAGTGGGTCTGCTCCACGCCGCTGCGCTCCCGGCACGAGCCGCACCGACGCGACCTGTGGCGCGGCCTGCGCACCAACGACCTGGCCGTGGTCTCCACCGACCACTGCCCGTTCTGCTTCAAGGAGCAGAAGGAGCTGGGCCTGGGCGACTTCTCGAAGATCCCCAACGGCATCGGCGGCGTCGAGCACCGCGTCGACCTGCTCTACCAGGGCGTCGTCGACGGCAAGCTGTCCCTGTCCCGCTGGGTGGAGACGCTGGCCACCACCCCGGCCCGCATGTTCGGCCTCTACCCCCGCAAGGGCGTGCTCGCCCCCGGCTCCGACGCCGACATCGTCGTCTACGACCCGCACGGCCGCACCACCATCAGCGTGCGCACGCACCACATGAACATGGACCACTCCGCCTACGAGGGCTACGAGATCGCGGGCCGGGTCGACACGGTGATCTCCCACGGCGCCGTGCTGGTGTCCGGCGGCGAGTTCCACGGCCGTAAGGGCCACGGCCGATACCTGCGCCGCGGCCTGTCCACCTACCTGCTCTAGAAGGAAGGGCACCTTCTTCACCGTATGCGTATAGGAAGGGCACCTTCCTAACCTCACCCCCGCCGTTCGTCGCCGCCGCCTGAAAGGAAGCAAGCACGTGGACATCGGGGTCGTGTTCCAGCTGGATCCGCCGGCGCGGCGGGTGGTGGAGCTGTCGCAGCGGGCCGAGCGGTACGGGTTCAGCCACGTCTGGTCGTTCGACTCGCACCTGCTGTGGCAGGAGCCGTACGTCATCTACAGCGCCATCCTGGCCGCCACCGAGAAGGTGATCGTCGGGCCGATGGTGACCAACCCCGGCACCCGGGACGTCACCGTCACCGCCAGCACCTTCGCCACCCTGAACGAGCTCTACGGCGACCGCACCGTCTGCGGCATCGGCCGCGGCGACTCGGCCCGGCGCACCCTGGGCCTGCCGCCGGTGAGCATCGCCGACCTGCGCGAGGCGGTCGGGGTGATCCGGGCGCTGGCCAACGGGCGGGAGGCCGCCTATCGCGGCGTCGAGCTGCAGTTCCCGTGGGTCAAGGAGTCGGCGCTGGAGGTGTGGGTCGCCGCGTACGGCCCCAAGGCCATCCAGCTGACCGGCCAGGTCGGCGACGGCTTCATCCTGCAGCTCGCCGACCTCGACATCACCGCCTGGATGATCAAGCACGTGCGGCAGGCCGCCGAGCAGGCCGGGCGCGACCCGGGCGCGGTCAAGATCTGCGTGGCGGCGCCCGCGTACGTCGGCGACGACCTGGCCCACCAGCGCGACCAGACGCGCTGGTTCGGCGGCATGGTCGGCAACCATATCGCCGACATCGTGGCCCGCTACGGCGACCACGGCGCGGTGCCGCACGAGCTGGCCGAGTACATCAAGGGCCGCAAGGGCTACGACTACGCCGAGCACGGCCGCGCCGACAACGCGCACACCGCGTTCGTCACCGACGAGATCGTGGACCGGTTCTGCGTGCTCGGCCCCGCGCAGGCGCACATCGACAAGCTCACCCGCCTGCGCGAGCTCGGCGTCGACCAGTTCGCGGTGTACCTCCAGCACGACGACATGGAGCACACGCTGGCGGCGTACGGCGAGACGATCATCCCGGCCGTCCGGGCGCTTGGCTGACGGCGCTGCCGCACCACGACGTGGCCCGCGAGCCGGGCGGTGACGCCCGCCCGGCTCCGTGCGTGCGGTTCAGGACCCGGCGAGCACCGCGCGCAGCCGGGCGGCGAAGGCCGCCGGGTCGTCGGCGAAGCCGATGTGGTCGCCCGGGAACATGGTCGGCGCGATGCCCAGCCGCGCCGCCAGCGCCCGCGAGGTGCGGTCGCACAGCTGCCCGGCCGACTGCTCGCCGATGCCGACCACGATGCGGACCTTGCCCTCCCGCAGCGCGTCGACGTCCGGCACGAAGCCGACCGTCGGCAGCAGCATGTGCTCGTACTGGAACGCCTCGTCGGCGACCGACTGCGGGTCGCGCTCGCCGCCGGTCATCATCTCGAACACCTCGTCGGGCAGCTCGATGTTCGCGATGGCCAGGAACTGCCGGAACGCGCCCTTCGGGTCCCCGGACCGGTAGGTGGCGATCATGTCGGCGGTCCGCGCCCGCAGCTCGTCGCGGTCCTCGACCAGCTCGTCCAGCGGCGGCTCGTGCGCGATCACGGTGTGCGCCGCGCCGGGGTGGAACTGCGCCAGCCCGAGCGCGCTGACCGCCCCGCCGCTGGACCCCAGCACGGCCGCCGGACCGAGCTCGAGGTGCGCGATCAGGCGGGCCAGGTCGTCGGCGCGCAGCTCCACCGTCGCGTCGGCGTCCCGGTCGTCGACCCGGCTGCGGAAGATCCCCCGCGGGTCGGTGGTGAGCACGGTGTACTCGCCGGCCAGCAGGTCGGCCAGCGGCGCGAACGACCGGGCGTCCATCGGCGCGGCGACCAGCACGACGAGCGGTCCGGAGCCCCGGACCTCGTAGTGCAGGCGCGCGCCGGGGACGTCCAGCGCGCCGACGGTGACGGGAACGGTCTCGGTCATCAAGGTCTCCTAGCAGGTGAAAGTCACTCCTACGAGATAAAGACCCGGGCGGTACGGCAGAATCGTCGCTCGTGGGGAAACTTTCTTCGGCGCACGACCGGACTCCCCCACCCGGAGGGCCCGGCGACGCGGACCTCGCCCTGGCGCGGGCCGGGGACGACGCCGCGTTCACCCGGCTCGTGCGGCCGCTGCGCGCCGAGCTGCACGCCCACTGCTACCGGATGCTCGGCTCGGTGCACGACGCCGACGACGCGCTGCAGGACGCCCTGCTGCGGGCCTGGCGCGCCCTCGACCGCTTCGAGGGCCGCGGGTCGCTGCGCGGCTGGCTCTACACCGTGGCCACCCGGACCTGCCTGGACCTCGTCGAGGCGCGCGGCCGGCGGGCGCTGCCGGTCGACCTGGGCCCGTCCAGCGCGCACGTCGTGCGCGACGACCCGCCGCGCACCGAGGTCGCCTGGCTGGGGCCGTACCCGGACGCCGCCCTGAGCACCGGGCCGGCCGGGCCGGGCGCGCGCTACGAGCAGCGCGAGGCGGTCGAGCTGGCGTTCGTCGCGGCGCTGCAGCACCTGCCCGGCAACCAGCGGGCCGCCCTGCTGCTGTTCGAGGTGCTCGGCTTCTCCGCCGCCGAGATCGCCACGATCATGGACACCTCCCCCACCTCGGTGAACTCGGCGCTGGCCCGCGCCCGCCGGATCGTCGCCGAGAAGGTGCCCGGCCCGAGCCAGCAGCAGACCCTCCGCAAGATCGGCGACGCGCGGGTGCGGAAGATCGTCAGCGGGTACGCGTCCGCGCTGGAGCGGGGCGACGCCGACGCCCTGATCGCGCTGCTCACCGAGGACGTGACCTGGTCCATGCCGCCGCTCGCGCACTGGTACCGCGGCCTGCCCGCGGTCATGGACTTCGCGGTCGCGCTGCCGCTGACCTCCTGCGGCTCCTGGCGGCACCGGCCCGTCACCGCGAACGGCCAGCCCGCCGTCGCCTGCTACCTGCGGCGCGGCGGCGACGGCCGGTTCGGCGCCTGGTCGATCAGCGTGCTGGCGCTGCGCGACGACCGCGTCGCCGAGGTCACCTCCTTCATCGGCCCCGAGCACTTCCCCGCCTTCGGCCTGCCCGATTCGCTGACCGAGTAGCGGGACGGCGCGAAGGTCGGCGCACCCGGTGCAGCCGGCGGGATCAGCGACCGATCAGGTTGTCGAGGAGGATCCGCAACGGATCGTTGTCTCCGCGCAGCGAGGCCCTGGACGCCTCCTCGTTGGCCGCCGGGTCGAGCCCGGACCAGTCGAGTGCCCAACCCGCCTCCCGGCTGAGCTGGCGGAAAAAGGCACGCTGAGCGCGCCCGTTGCCTTCCCGGAACGGGTGGATCGCGTTGATCTCGGCGAAGTAGTGGGTGAGCCGGTCGACGAACGCCGGCCGGGCCAGGCCGCGAAGGAAGCGCTCCTTCGCCAACGTGCCGAACACCTCTGCCGCGTACGACTCGATGTGTTGCGGCAGGCAGAAGGGGTCGGTCCTGGTGATGCCGACGGTTCTGACCTCACCCGCCCACGGGTAGACGTCGCCGAAGATCTCACGGTGGAAGTCCTGCAGGTGCGGCAGGTCGTAGCCGCCCGGAAGCGTGCGCGTGCCGAGATCGGCCAGCGCGGCGAAGCTCAGGCCCGCCTCAGCCCTGCCCAGGAGGTCAGGATCGGAGATGCCGAGACGGTTGCGAAGAACTCCACTCGCCGGATCCGTGTACGGGTCGTGGCTCACGAGGCGTCGTAGAGCCGACGCACCAGCTCCCTCATCTGCGCGGTGCTGATCTCGCCACGCGCCCACCGCTCGGTGATGGCCTCGACATCGGCTTCGACGACCAGCCCTTCGGCCCGAACCGACGCGGCGGCCTGCATCACCGACCGGGCACGCTCCGCGATGAGCTCGTCGAAGACCTCGACCGGGACCATGACCGCCTCGGTCTTGCGATGCGAGCCCACGCCCACCGGCGTGCGGTCACCGTTACGGAAGCGTTCCAGCACCGTGGGCAGTTGCTCGCGGGCTTCCCGCACCGACAGAGTCTCGATAAGCACCCGTCAAGTGTACAAGTTTGTGTACACGTTCGTCGGCGCTCCGGCGCGTGGGTCACCCCGCGGCACCCGAAGCGCGCAGCGGAAAGCGCCGGCGCAGCCGAGCCATGGCGCGCGGGTGGACGTTGGCGGCGCCGAGGTCGTCGCCGTAGTGGTGCATCACCCGCCGGTCCATGATGCGCCGCCACAGCGGCGGCAGCAGCGCCACGACGATCATCGTGGCGTACCCGGCGGGCAGCTGCGGCGAGGCGTCGAAACTGCGCAGCACCTGGTAGCGGCGTAGCGGGTGGGCGTGGTGGTCGCTGTGCCGCTGCAGCTGGAACAGGAAGACGTTGGTGACGACGCGGTCGCTGTTCCAGCTGTGCCGCGGATCGACCTTGGCGTACCTGCCCGCCGCGGTGCGGGGCCGGGCCAGCCCGTAGTGCTCCAGGTAGTTCACCACCTCCAGCAGTCCGAACCCGACGGCGGCCTGCAGGGCCAGCAGCGGCAACACGCCCGGCCCGAACCAGGCGGTCAGCGCGGCGAACAGCACCGCCGTGATCGCCCACGCGTTGAGCACGTCGTTGCGCCAGGTCCAGGGGCTGCGGCCGCGCAGCCGGAAGCGCGCGGACTCCAGCCGCCAGGCCGAGCGCAGGCTGCCCAGCACGGTCCGCGGCAGGAACGTCCAGAAGCCCTCCCCCAGCCGGGCGCTGGCCGGGTCCTCCGGGGTGGCGACGCGGACGTGGTGGCCCCGGTTGTGCTCGACGTGGAAGTGGCCGTAGCCGGTCGGCGCGAGCGCGATCTTCGACAGCCGGCGTTCCAGGCGCTCGCGCTTGTGGCCCAGCTCGTGCGCGGTGTTGATGGCGATGCCGTTGACGATGCCGACGCTGAGCACCAGCCCGGCCGCCCCGAAGGGGCTCAGCCCGCCGCCCGCCCAGACGGCGCAGCACGCGACCAGCGCGCCGTACTGCAACGGCAGGTAAAGGTAGGTGAGCACCCGGTAGTAGCGGTCGGCCTGCAGCGCGGCGACCGCCTCGTCGGGCGGGTTGGCGCGGTCGTCACCGATCAGCAGGTCGACCAGCGGAATCAGTCCGAACACGACGGCGGGGGTGAGCCACCACCCCCACTCGTGGCCGCCCCGGGCGAGGGCGAGGCCCTGGAAGGGCAGCGTGGGCACGAGCAGGGCCGCGGGCCAGAGGAAGCGGCGGGGGTCGCGCCAGGTGGTGTCGCTCATGGTCGCCTCCACGATGAGGGGGTACGCCGAGAATCCCACCGCCATCGACTGTTGACAATCACGAGTATTCTGTAAAGTCATGGGATGAAACTGAGCCCGCACGCAGGCCGTGCCCCGGGCAGGGCACGCCCGTCCGTTCCCGGGCTCGCCCCGGTGGCCCGGCCGGACCGGGACGTGACACGGGCGGCTGTCGTGGCCGCCGCCCGGGAGCTGACCGTGACCCGCGGCTGGGCGGCGGTGCGCATGGCGACCGTCGCGGAGCTGGCCGGGGTGAGCCGGCAGACCGTCTACAACGAGTTCGGCGGGCGCGCCGGGCTGGCCGACGCGGTGGCGCACGCCGAGATCGAGCGCTTCGTCGCCGGGGTGCGGGCGGCGCTGTTCGCGCACGGTGGCCGGGTGCGCGAGGCGGTGGCCGCGGCGGTGCGGTTCACCCTGGACGAGGCGGCCGGCAACCCGCTGATCCGGGTCATCCTGACCAGCTCCCGCGGCGGCACAGACCCGCTGCTGGCGTACCTGACGACCCGCTCCGACGTGGTCATGGCCGAGGCCGCGGTGCCGCTGCTGGAGTGGGCGGCCGCGCACCTGCCGCCGCTGGACGGCGAGGAGCTGGCGTTCGCCGTGGACACCGTGATCCGGTTGGTGGTGAGCCACATCGTGCTGCCGCTGCGCCCGCCCGAGCAGACCGCCGAGTCCCTCGCCGGGCTGGTCGTGCTGCTGCTCGACGCGTCGCTGCGACGCTGACGCGCCCGGCGGTTTGTCCGTGTTGGTGGGTTCGCGCCGGTAGACTGGCTGCGACAGCTGTGCCCCGGAATGCGGCTGATCCCGGCGCGGCCGCGAGCGCGGCGCGCAGGCGACTCGGCGCATTCCGCCCGGACGGGCCGCGAGCCCCGACAGGACGGGGGAACGGGTGAAGACCTGGCACATGGTGGCGGCGCTGGCCGCCGCGGCGGTGCTGACGCTGACCATCGGGCTGTTCCCCGCCCGCGCGGCGGCGCCCGGCGACTGCCCGCAGGCCGCCTTCGGCTTCACCACGGCCGAGCGCGACCGGATGAAGGCGGCGGTCGACGGGGCCCGTGCGGCCGCCAAGGCTCCCGGGGTCACCGCGGGGGTGTTCGTGCCCGGCCGCGGCACCTGGATCTGCGTGGTCGGCGTGTCCGATGAGGAGACCGGCCGGCCGATGAACGCCGCCGACAAGGTCCGCATCGCCAGCATCACCAAGACCTTCACCGGCACCGCGATCCTGCAGCTGGTCGACCGCGGGCTGCTCGGCCTCGACGACCCGCTCAGCCGGTACGTCGACTGGCCCGACGGCAACGCGATCACGATCCGGCAGCTGCTCAACATGACGTCCGGGGTCTACAACTACACCGAGGACCCGACGTTCGGCGTGCGCTACCAGGCCGACCCGACCGGCTCGTTCGGGCCGCGCGACGCGCTCGACATCGCGCGCGAGCACGAGCCGTACTTCGCGCCGGGCACCGGGTTCCACTACTCCGACACCAACTACATCCTGCTGGAGCAGGTGCTCGAACGGGTCACCGGCCGCCCGATCGGCGACTGGATCGAAGACGAGATCGTCGCCAAGCTCGGCCTCACCTCGACCAGCTATCCGGCCACCGCCACGCTGGAGGCGCCGTACTCGCGCGGCTACGACTCCACGCCCGACCCCGGCGACGCCGACACCGCCCGCGACGTCACGTACGCCAACCCCGGCTACGCCGGGGCGGCCGGGGCGATGGTGTCCAACCTGCGCGATCTGCGGATCTGGGCCGGCGAGCTGGCCCGCGGCGCCCTGCTCAGCGACAGGCTGCAGCAGGAGCGGCTGCGCACGGTGCCGCTGGCCCAGGGCGCCGACGTGTCGTACGGCCTGGGCATCGCCGACTGGGGCGGCTTCCTCGGCCACAACGGCACCATCCTGGGCTACAACTCCGCCATGTTCCACGACCCCGACACCGGCGCCACCATCGTCGTCGAGATCAACCGCTCCGACCTGGACACCGACCACGCCACCCCTCTCTTCGGCGAACTAGCCGAGATCCTCTACCCGGACCGCTGACCCGGCCTCGCGACGATCTTGCGCGTACGGTGGGGACGACACGCACCCATCGGACAAAAGAGCAACACTTCACGCAAGATCGTCGTGATCTCGGGGGTAGCGGTCCCAGAGGGTGGTCATGAAAGCACTCGGGTGCGGGTGGGCGGGGCATACTTCGGCACGTGTCGACTGCCGCGCTGCCGTCCGTGATCGCACTGTCGCCGGTGGAGCAGCCACCGGACACGACACTGCGCCCGCCGGGTTCCAAGTCCATCACCAACCGCGCGCTGCTGTGCGCCGCGCTTGCCGAGGGCACCAGCACGCTGACCGGCGTGCTGTTCGCCGACGACACCCGGGCCATGCTGGGCGCGATCGGCGCGCTGGGCGCCGCGGTCGAGATCGACGAGGCCGCGACCACGGTGACCGTGCACGGCGTCGATCCGCGCACCGCGTCGCGCCCCGTCACGGTGTACGCCAACCAGTCCGGCACCACCGCGCGCTTCCTGCTGCCCGCGCTGGCCCTGCGCCCGGCCCGCGGCGTGCTCGACGGCGACGCCCAGCTGCGCGCCCGGCCGTTCGGGCCGCTGGTGGAGGCGCTGCGCACGCTCGGCGCGCAGGTCGAGGAGCCCGCCGAGGCCGGCCGGCTGCCGCTGGCGGTGACCGGCCCGGTGCTCGGTGGCCGGGTCCCGCTGCCCGGCCACCTGTCCAGCCAGTTCCTGTCCGGCCTGCTGATGGCCGGGCCGCTGATGGCCGAAGGGCTCGCCGTCGAGCTGACCTCGCCGCTGGTGTCGGTGCCGTACGTGACCATGACCGCGGCGGTGATGTCGGCGTTCGGGGTGGACGCCGACGGCCTGGGCACCGCCCCGGGCCGCTACCGCGCGACGGAGTACGCCATCGAGCCCGACGCGAGCGCGGCGTCGTACTTCCTGGCCGCGGCGGCCATCACCGGCGGGCGGATCACCGTGGCCGGGCTCGGCGCGGGCAGCCTGCAGGGCGACGTGCGCTTCGCCGACGTGCTGGAGCGGATGGGCGCCCGGGTGTCCCGCGAGGCCGGCGGCATCACCGTGTCCGGCACCGGCACGCTGCGCGGCGTGGACGTCGACATGGCCGACATCTCCGACACCGCGCAGACGCTGGCGGCGGTGGCGGTGCACGCCGACGGCCCGACCCGGGTGCGCGGCATCGGGTTCATCCGGCACAAGGAGACCGACCGGCTCGCCGCGGTCGTCACCGAGCTGCGCCGGGCCGGCATCGACGCCGTCGAGCACGACGACGGCTTCACGATCAACCCGGGCCGCCCGGCGCCGACCCGCTTCGCCACGTACGGCGACCACCGGATGGCGATGAGCCTGTCCCTGCTCAGCCTGCGGGCGGCGGGCATCGAGATCGACGACCCGCGGTGCGTGGCGAAGACCTACCCGGGTTTCTTCGCCGACCTGTCGCGGGTCACCGCCCGAGCGTGAAGGATCAAGCGGTATGGAGTACGTGAAGCTGGGCCGCACCGGCCTCGACGTGTCCCGGCTGTGCCTGGGCTGCATGAGCTACGGCGAGCCGAGCCGGGGCAGCCACAGCTGGTCGCTGCCCGAGGACGAGGCGCGCCCGTTCATCCGGCGGGCGCTGGAGCTCGGGGTCAACTTCTTCGACACCGCCAACGTGTACTCGCTGGGCAGCAGTGAGGAGATCCTGGGCCGGGCGCTGCGCGACTTCGCCGACCGCGACGAGGTCGTCATCGCCACCAAGGTGTGGGGCGTGATGCGCGAGGGCCCCAACGGGCGTGGCCTGTCCCGCAAGGCGATCATGAGCGAGATCGACCACAGCCTGCGCCGGCTCGGCACCGACTACGTCGACCTGTACCAGATCCACCGCTTCGACCCGGAGACGCCGCTGGAGGAGACCCTCGAAGCGCTGCACGACGTGGTCAAGGCAGGCAAGGCCCGCTACATCGGCGCGTCCTCGATGTACGCCTGGCAGTTCGCCAAGGCCCTCTACCTGGCCGACCGCAACGGCTGGACCCGGTTCGCCACCATGCAGAACCACTACAACCTGATCTACCGCGAGGAGGAGCGGGAGATGCTGCCGCTCTGCGTCGAGGAGGGCGTCGGCGTCATCCCGTGGAGCCCGCTGGCGCGCGGCCGGCTCACCCGCGAGCCCGATACCGTCACCGCCCGCACCCAGGACGACGCCTTCGGCGAGGGCCTCTACGGCGCGTCGGCCGCCGCCGACGCCGAGGTCATCGCCCGGGTCGGCCGCATCGCGCAGCGGCGCGGGGTGCCCCGGGCGCAGGTCGCGCTCGCCTGGGTGGCGAGCCGGCCGGGCGTGACCGCCCCGATCATCGGCGCGACGAAGCCGCAGCATCTGGACGACGCGGTCGCCGGGCTGGAGCTCACGCTGTCCGCGGCGGAGGTAGCCGAGCTGGAGGAGCCGTACGTGCCGCACCGCGTATCCGGCTTCCAGTGAACCGCGCGCGGCGGCCCCGGACCGGGTAGCGTGTCCGAAGCCGCGGCGAGTGTCGCGGAGCAGACGACCAAATGTTCGGCAGAGATTCGAGGACTCGTGAGCGGACAGGTGAAGGACCGGGCGAACGCGCAACCGGCCGACAAGCGGAGCACCAAGGCGGAGCGGCGCGAGGCGCGCATCGCCGCGGCCAAGGCGGCCCGCCGCCGGAAGCTGCTGGCGGCGACGGGCGGCACGTTCCTCGGTGTGGTGCTGCTGATCGGCCTGGCCTTCCTGGTGTTCCGGGACAACGGCACCGACCAGTCCACCGCGTCCACCCCGAACGCGTCCGCGACCGCGCCCGCCGAGGACCCGAACGCCGCGCCGACCGCCGACCCGAACACCCCGGCCAACGCGGAGTTCCCGCCGCTGCCCGCCGGCGCCGACCCGGCGCTGAAGACCAAGCCGCAGGTGACCAAGGGCTCCGGCGACCTCAAGGAGCTGAAGGTCACTCCGCTGGTCGAGGGCAAGGGCCCCGCGGTGAAGTCCGGCGACACGGTCACCGTGAACTACGTCGGCGTCAAGTACGCCACCGGCGAGGAGTTCGACTCCTCCTGGAGCCGCTCGCAGGCCTACCCGACCCAGATCGGCGTCGGCGCGGTCATCCCGGGCTGGGACCAGGGCCTGGTCGGCGTGAAGGTCGGCAGCCGGGTCCAGCTCGACATCCCGGCCTCGCTGGCGTACGGCGACGGCCCCGACTCGCGCCTGCCCGGCCCGCTGCGGTTCGTGGTCGACGTGCTCGGGGTCTCCGCGAGCTGACCACCCGCACCACGACGCCACAGGCCCCGCACCGAGCACCGGTGCGGGGCCTGTGCCATGTGCGCCGGACCCGTTTCCTCGGCGAAGGCTGAGCCCGGACGCGGCGCGCCCACCCCAGCCGCGGGGTCCGCGGGCGTCAGCGCGGGAGCAGCAGGCCCGCGATGGCGAGGTCCTCGATGCCGAGGCCGACCGAGCGGAAGAAGACCGGGCGCTGCCCGCTCGGCCCCGGATCCGTGCCGGCGAGCAGCCCGGCCAGGTCGCCGCGGATCGCCTCGGCCGACCACCGGCCGCCCGCCGCGGCCAGCCGCATCTCGCCCGCCGCCGCGGCCGCCGAGGGTCGGTGGTCGCAGTACACGTCCAGCAGCGGCAGCGCCGCCGGGTCGATCTCGTGCGCGTCCGCGCTGTTGGTGCTGATCGAGGTCAGCACCGTGCCCGGCGCGAGGTGCGCGGCGTCGACCACCGGACCGGCCGCCGACGTGCACGCCATGACCACGTCGGCGCCCGCGACCGCCTCGGCGACGCTCACCGCGGCCCGTACGCCGTCGAACCCGGCCAGGTCCGCACCCGACCTGCTGAACACGCGCACCTCGGCGAACGGCCGCACCGCGCGGGCGTGGCGCACGTGCGCGCGGGCCAGCGGACCGGCCCCGATCACGGCCAGCACGGCGGCGTCCGGCCGGGCCAGCAGGTCCACGGCGAGCGCGCTGGTCGCCGCCGTACGCTGCGCAGTCAGCGCCTTGGCGTCACAGAGCAGCACCGGCTCGCCGGTGCGGGTGCTGACCAGCAGCGTCCACGCGGTGATGAGCGCGGGCGCGCCGGGCCGCGGCAGGTACGGCGAGATCTTCACGCCGAAGACGCCCGCCTCCTCCAGCAGGCCGGGGTAGGTGATCACGTCACCGCCGCCGGACAGCGGGACCAGGATCTGCTCCGGCTGGGCGGCCCCGCCCCGGGCCAGCGCCCCGAACGCCTCCCGTACGGCGGCGAGCACCCTGTCCGGGGGCAGCTCGCCGGGTTCGCGGATCACCTCGATCGCCATAGCGGCAAGATACCCGTCGATGGCCGTGGGCACGACCGGCCGCCCGTACCGGTCCGGGCCGCCCGAACTTGCAAAACGTCTCATATCCGGCCCGAACGGGCTATGGTCGAGCCCAAGCGACATGCGCGTCCGCTACCGCGGGCGATGAGGACGGCCCGCCCTGACCGGCGGTGTCGTGAGGAGATGGCGATGGCACGCAAGTCGACCTGGATCACCGCCGGAGTGCTGTCCGCCGCGGCCGCGAGCGCCGCCGCGGTGCTGGTGCGACTGCGCAGGCGGGACACCGCGGCCGAGGACAACCTCCGGGCGCTGGCCGACTTCGAACCGCACCCGCAGAACGGCAAGCACAAGAAGGAGCGGCTCCCGCGCAAGCTGAAGAAGCACCTGCACGCCGAGGCCGGGGCGGGCCACGGCGGCGGCCAGCACTGGTAAGTCCCACGAGCCAGCGAACCTTCGCGCCGCCGAGGCCGCACGCGCGATGAGTCAGCGCGGGCGGCGCTCGCCCGCCTCCACGGCGATCGGCAGCACGTTCTCCGCCGGCGGCACCGGGCACGTGCCGTAGTCGGTGAAGGCGCACGGCAGGTTCACCGCGCGGTTGAAGTCGATCACGACGGTGCCGTCGTCCGCCGGCTCGGGCACCGACACCGAGCGGGCGCCGCCGTGCGTGCTCACCCCGCTGGTGGCGTCACGGAACAGCACGGACAGGCCGCCGTCGCCCGCGTCCATCGCGGTCAGCTCGTGCACCGCACCGTCCAGCGCGAATCGCAGCACCCCGCGTGCGGTCTGCTCGTGGACCAGGCCCGGCACCACCGCGCCCACGGTGACCCGGCGCGGCCGCTCGTACGCCTCGAAGGTCGCGGCCAGCACCCAGCGCGCGTCCGGCGCGAACGCGGGCACCCCGGCGAAGCCGGTGCGGGTCGGGGCCTGCGGGTCGCGGACGCGCAGCGCGTACGACCCGCCGCGCTGGATGACCTCCAGCAGCCGCTCGCCGTGGCTGAGCACGATGCCCGCGCCGCCCTCGACGGGGCTGAGCACCAGCTCGCCCTCGACCGGCTCGGCGCCGTGGCTGAGTCCGTCACCGGCGCCGGCGCACAGCAGCACCCCGTCGGCGTGCACGCTCCATAGCCCGGGCGCGTCCTCGAACTTCGCGGGCTCGTCGCCGAGCCAGTGCAGCGCGGTCAGGCTCAGCCAGCCGTGCGGGTCACGCAGCCGCGCCTCGCGCTCGGCGTGCCAGCTCTCCCACTCGTGAACCAGCGTCTGGGGGTCGACGGCCATGTCGTGCCCTCCTCCTCGGTGCCCGGGCCTCCCGCAGCCTGCCACGCCGGCGGGGCGTAGGCAAGATCAGAATGGGGCGAACCGGGCGGTATGTCACGCCGAGCGGACAGGCAGTCCGGCCGCGCGCCACGCGGCGTAGCCGCCCGCCAGGTCGGTGGCCCGGTGCAGGCCCAGGTCCTGCAGCGACGCCGCCGCCAGCGACGAGGTGTACCCCTCCTGGCAGAACACCACCACCGGCAGGTCGTACGCGCCCGCGACCGGCAACCGGGCGTCGCTGCGCGGATCGAAGCGCCACTCCAGCACGTTGCGCTCGACGATCAGCGCACCGGGGATCTCCCCGTGCTCGGCGCGCTGCGCGGCGGGCCTGATGTCGACCAGCACCGCGCCGTCCCGCTGAGCCTGCCGGGTCTGCCGCGCGTCGAGCCGGACCAGCCGGGCCCGCGCCTGCGCCAGGATCTCGTCGATGCCCCGGGAGCCCGGGGGTGCCTGCGCCACGCTCACCACTGTGCCCCGGCCCGGTCGACCGCTTCCACCGTCAGCCGGTCGCCGCGCAGCCGGTAGCGGGTCATCGTGGCCAGCTCGGGACCGTACACATGCACGCTGATCGCGGGCTCCAGGCCGTTGTTGACGATCTGGTGCACGTGGTGCCCGCCGAACTGCCGCCCGGCCCCGGCGGTCAGCACCCGCGCAGTGAGCGAGGCCCGCCCGTCGAGCTCCTGACGCACGGTGCGCTCGGTCAGCGAGCCCGCCACCACCACGAACGCCCCCGCGCTGCCACCGTGGTCGTGCAGGTCGGTCTGCTGGCCGGGCAGCCAGGTCAGCAGCCACGCCTCCAGGCCCGCCTCGCTCAGCAGCCGGTGATACCACCGCTGCCCCGGGTCGAACCGCGGCGTCACGCCCCACGCCTGCGGCGACGCGGCCAGCGCCCGCGCCGTCACCAGGTGATCCCCCCGAACCCCCACGGCCTGAATCATTCCCACTCACCCACTTATCCCACCGGCTTTGTAGGAATTCAACCACCACGCCTCCACGCCCGCAACCCGCCACGCCCTTTCCGCGATGAATCCGGGAGCCTCACCCGGTCCCATCGACGGCAGACGGCAGACGACAGACGGCGGTCCCGCGGAGCCGCCGGGAGCGGTCCGCGGGACGTGCCGCGGTGCGTCAGTCGCGGGTCAGCGAACGCGCGATGACCATGCGCTGAATCTGGTTGGTGCCCTCGACGATCTGGAGCACCTTGGCCTCCCGGAAGTAGCGCTCGACGGGGTGGTCGGCGACGTAGCCGGCACCGCCCAGCACCTGCACGGCGTCGGTGGTCACCTGCATCGCCATGTCCGTGGCGAACAGCTTGGTCTTGGCCGCCTCGGTGGAGTACGGCAGGCCCGCGTCACGCAGCCGGGCGGCGTGCAGCATCAGCGCCCGCGCCGCGGAGATCTGCGTCGCCGCGTCCGCCAGTATGAAGCCCAGGCCCTGCAGGTCGATGATCGGCCTGCCGAACTGGACCCGCTCCCGGGCGTAGTT
Source organism: Catellatospora sp. NPDC049609 (assembly GCF_040675365.1). NCBI lineage: Bacteria > Bacillati > Actinomycetota > Actinomycetes > Micromonosporales > Micromonosporaceae > Catellatospora > Catellatospora sp. NPDC049609. The sequence goes on from NZ_JBFAOU010000002.1 coordinate 75,248, forward strand.
CACCGCGTATTCGAGCGCACCCTGGGCCAGGCCGATGGCGCAGGCCGCGATGCCGAGCCGGCCGGAGTCCAGCGCGCCCATGGCGATCCGGAAGCCCTCGCCCTCGCCGCCGACCAGGCGCTCGGCCGGGACCACCGCGTCGTCGAGCGCGATCTGCGCGACCGGCGACGAGCGCAGGCCCATCGTCTTCTCCCGCGCCTGCGGGTTCAGGCCGGGCGTGCCGGCCGGTGCCAGCAGGCAGGATATGCCCTTCGGGCCGGGGCCGCCGGTGCGTACGAACAGGTTGTAGAAGTCGGCCACGCCCGCGTGGGTGATCCACGCCTTGGTGCCGTTCACGCGGTACTCGTCGCCCTCGCGGACGGCCTTGGTGGCCAGGTTCGCCGCGTCGGATCCGCCGGCCGGCTCGGACAGGCAGTACGCGCCGAGCAGGTCGCCGCCGATCATCTCCGGCAGCCAGCGCTCACGCTGCTCGGCGGTGCCGTGGTGGGCCACCGGGTAGCAGGCCAGGGTGTGCACGCTGACCGTCTCGGCGATGCCGACCCAGCGGCTGGCCAGGATCTCCAGCACCTGGAGGTACACCTCGTAGGGCTGCTCCGCACCGCCGTACTCGGCGGAGTAGGGCAGGCCGAGCAGGCCGGAGCGGCCCAGGATGCGGATCAGCTCGCGGGGGAACTCGCCGCGCGCCTCGAAGTCGTCGGCGTGCGGTGCGAGCTCCTTGTCCGCCAGTTCGCGGGTGAGTTCGAGCAGGTCGTGTGCTTCGGGGGTGGGAAGCAGTCGGGTAACGCTGGGCATGCAGCCAGCTTAACGGTCGTTAGGTGTCCGCGCCCGGCCGGATCTGGCCGGTCCGGCGCAGCCGCGCTCCCCGGCCGCCGTTTCGCCGCGTCACGGCCGGATAAGGCACATAGTGGTGGTAGCGGCCAGTGAATCGCAGGGAGGCGTGCGATGTCCGTCGAGCTGACCGGTCCGGTCGTGGTGGGTGTGGACGGCTCGCCGCCCGCCACCGTGGCGCTGCGCTGGGCGGCCGACGAGGCGGCGCTGCGCGGGCTGCCCCTGAAGATCGCGTACGTGAGCGAGGACCCGGCCCCGCGCGAGGGCACCAGCACGGAGGACGTCGCGCTCACCTCCGCCGGGCACAAGGTCACCGACCACGCCATGGCGGAGGTGCGCGAGCTGCACCCGGACATCACGCTGACCACGCAGGTGCTGCGCGACGACCCGGCGCACGGCCTGATCAGGGAGTCGGAGACAGCGTCCATGGTGGTGGTCGGCAGCCGCGGCCACGGCGGCTTCCACGACCTGATGCTCGGCTCGACCAGCCTGCAGGTGGCGATGCACGCCAAGAGCGCGGTCGCGGTGGTCCGGCCCCCGGCCACGCCGGAGAAGGCGGGCATCGGCGCGGTGGGCCGGATCGCGGTCGGCGTCGACGGCTCCCCGCAGTCGGGCACCGCGCTGGCCTTCGCGTTCGACGAGGCCGAGCGCCGCGGCTGCGGCATCACGGCGGTGCACGCCTGGATGGGCCCGATCACCACCGGGGCGGCCGGCATGCCGTTCGTGTACGACGTCGACACGCTGCGCGACCAGGAGGAGACGGTGCTCGACACCGCGCTCGCCGGCTGGCGCGACCGCTACCCCGACATCGACGTCCGGCTCATGACGGTGGAGACGTCGGCCGCCGCGGCGCTGACCGAGCAGTCCATGGGCGCGCTGATGGTGGTGGTCGGCTGCCGCGGCCTGGGCGGCTTCACCGGCCTGCTGCTGGGCTCGGTCAGCCAGGCGCTGATCCACCACGCGGGCTGCCCCGTGGTGGTGGCGCACCGCCGCGACGATCACTTCACGCTTTCCTGAATTCAGCTTTCGGTGTACCGTCGTCGGCATGGAAGGCGACACCGTCACGCTGCCCGTGGCCACACACGGCCAGGTCCTCGCCCGGTTCGGGCACGCCCTGTCCGACCCGACCCGCGCCCGGCTGCTGCTGGCCCTGCGTGAGGGCCCCGGCTACCCGGCCGACCTCGCCGACCTGCTCGGCGTGACCCGGCAGAACCTGTCCAACCACCTGGCCTGCCTGCGCGGCTGCGGCCTGGTGGTGGCCGTGCCGGAGGGCCGCCGCTCCCGCTACGAGCTGTCCGACCCGCGCCTGGCCCACGCCCTGGGCGACCTGCTCGGCGTGGTGCTGACCGTCGACCCCGCCGCCTGCCCCGCCTCGGCCGCCGAGGACTGCTGCTGATGGGCGCGGCGCTGACGATCCCGAGCGAGCTCGCGCCGGGCCGCCGCCGGGTGCTCGTCACGCGGGTCCGGTGGCTGGTCGCCGCGACCATCGCGTACAACGTCGCCGAGGCCGCCGTCGCGATCACCGCCGGAGCGGCGGCCTCGTCCACCGCGCTGATCGCGTTCGGGCTGGACTCGGTCATCGAGGTCTCCTCGGCGGCGGCCGTGGCGTGGCAGTTCTCCGCCACCGACCACGAACGCCGGGAGCGCGCGGCGCTGCGGATCATCGCGGTGTCGTTCTTCGCCCTCGCCGCCTACGTCACCGTCGAGGCGGTCCAGGCGCTGGCCACCGGCCACCGGCCGGACCACTCGTCGCTCGGCATGGTGCTGGCCGCGGTCTCGCTGGCCGTCATGCCCGGCCTGTCGTACGCCCAGCGGCGGGCCGGCCGCGAGCTCGGCTCCCGGACCGCCGTCGCCGACTCGAAGCAGACCCTGCTGTGCACCTACCTGTCGGCCGTGCTGCTGCTGGGCCTGGCCGCGCACAGCCTGCTCGGCTGGTGGTGGGCGGACCCGGTGGCCGCGCTGGTCATCGCCGCGGTGGCGGTCAAGGAGGGGCGCGAGGCCTGGCGCGGCGACACCTGCTGCACGCCTGCTGCCGCACTGCGCCCCGACTCGCCCGCCGCCGCGCTGCGTGCCGACTCGCCCGCCGCCGGCCGGCCCGGTGCCGGCTGCGCCGACGGCTGCTGCGCCGACGAGGCGGTCGCCCGATGAGCGCACCCGAGCACCCCCACGGGCCGGGCCACCGCGAGCCCGACCATCAGCAGCGCAAGCACGACCACCGGGAGCACGCAGGCCCCGAGTTTGACCACCAGGAGCACGGCCACGGCGACCACGAGCAGGGCGACCAAGGCCACGGTGACCGCGGGCACGGCGGTGGCGACCACGAGCAGGGCGACCAGGGCCACAGCGGTTATGGCCACGGCGGTCATGGGCACCGGCACGGCATCAGTGCCGGTGCCGACCGCAGGTGGCTCACGGTCGCGCTGGCCGCGATCGCCGCGTTCATGGCGGCCGAGGTGGTCGCCGGCGTGCTGGCCGACTCGCTGGCCCTGATCTCCGACGCGGCGCACATGCTCACCGACGCCGCGGCGATCGCGCTCGCCCTGATCGCCATGCGGCTGGCGGCGCGGCCCGCCATGGGCTCGTACACCTACGGGCTCAAGCGCGCCGAGATCCTGTCCGCCCAGCTCAACGGAGTGAGCCTGCTGCTGCTCGCGGCGTGGCTGACCTACGAGGCCGTGCCCCGGTTCTGGTCACCGACCGAGGTGACGGGCTGGATCGTCACCGTCACGGGCGCCGTCGGCCTGGCGGTCAACGTGGTCGCCGCCTGGGCCATCAGCCGAGCCGACCGCACCAGCCTCAACGTGCGCGGCGCGTACGCCCACGTCCTGATGGACGCGCTCGCCTCGGTCGCCGCGATCGTCGCGGGCGTGGTGGTCACGTTCACCGGTTTCGACCGGGCCGACCCGATCGCCACCCTGCTGGTCGTGGTGCTCATGGTCAAGGCGGGCTGGGGGCTGCTGCGCGACTCCACCCGGGTGCTGCTCGAAGCCGCACCGGCCGGTTCCGACCCGGACGGGATCGCCCACCAGCTGCTCGACGACCGGGACGTGGTGGAGGTCCACGACCTGCACCTGTGGCTGATCTCGTCCGCGCAGCCCGCGCTCAGCGCCCACGTGCTGGTCGATGACGACGCCGACTGCCACGGCGTACGCGTCCGGCTCCAGCACCGGCTGGCCGAGCGGCACGGGGTCCGTCATGCCACGCTGCAGGTCGACCACGCCGGCGACCACGCGGCGGAACCGGCCGCGCACTGCGCCGAGTCGCACGGCACCACCCACCGACGCGGCGAGTGCCGCGCCGTCACACCTGCCTGACGCGCCGCATCGCCCCGCGAACAGCGAAGATCCGTTTTTGTGGACGACTACCGCCGCCGCTATGGCGACGGTCAGCGTCCGCAAAAACGGATCTTCAACAGATCAACACGTTCACCGCACCGGCCACACGGACAGTTCACATGTCGGCAGCAGCACTCGGCGCGGGTGCCCGGCGAGGCACCTGGAAAAATCCTCGGCACCACTGGTTGACATTCCGGGAATGCCGGACTTATCCTTAAGTCGAAGCCCGACAAGTTTCCCAGTGAAACAAGCCGGGCTTCCCGTATGTCCGGGGTCGGTCAGTCCCGGTCGGGCTTGGTCGCCAGCGGCAGCACGTACCAGAGCAGGATGTAGAACAGGGCCATCGCGGCGCCCAGGATGCCCGCCCAGCGCACCCCCGACACCACCTCGACCACGAGGTAGATCGCCAGCACGATCGCGGTCATCTCGAAGAAGAGGCCGCACTGCGCGAGCCGGTGCGCCGTACGCACGATCTGCGGCTTGCGCCCCTCCCGGAACGACAGCCGGTGGTAGCTCACCGGCGCGATGAGCAGGGCCGCCGCCACCGCGCTGCTGATGAACGTGATGATGTAGAGCACCCGCTCGCTACCGGTGATCTTCTCGAATCCCACCGAGAACGGCAGCGTCAGCAGGAACGCGAACAGGATCTGCACGCCGGTCTGCGCCACGCGCAGCTCCTGCAGCAGCTCCGAGTAGTTGCGGTTCCACTGCTTGTGCGGGTCCTCCGCCGGGTGCTGCTGGCCGCTCGCGTCGCTCTCACTCACCATCTACCTCCGCTTTTCCAAGCGTATGCCCGGCCGGGCGGAGGTTATGCCGACGCGCGGGACCGCGCCGGGCGGGTCAGGCGGCGTTGGCCGCGAGCGCGTCCACCAGCCGCTTGCAGGGGCTCGCCAGGTTCCACTGCTCGGCCAGCGTGAGCAGCCGGTCGGGGTCGCGGGGCTCACGCGGCAGGGTCAGGTCGTGCTCGGGCAGGGCCAGGTCGGTCGCCACCCGCACCACCTTCGGCGCGACGGCCAGGTAGTCGCTCGCCGCGGCGAGCTTGGCCCGCACGCCCGGCGCGAAGTCCGAGCCGGGGTCGGCCACGGCCGCGACGATCGCGTCGAGGTTGCCGTACCGCTCGACCAGCCGGGCGGCGGTCTTCTCGCCCACCCCGGCCACGCCGGGCAGGCCGTCGCTCGGGTCGCCGCGCAGCGCCGCGAAGTCGGCGTAGCCGTTCGCGGGCACGCCGTACTTGGCCAGCACCGCGGCCTCGTCGCAGTCCTCGAGCTTCGCCACGCCGCGCCCGACGTAGAGCAGGCGCACCCCGCGCGCGTCGTCGACGAGCTGGAACAGGTCCCGGTCGCCGGAGACGACCTCGACCGGGGCGGGCGCCGTCGCGGCCAGCGTGCCGAGCACGTCGTCGGCCTCGTTGCCGTCCACGCCGTAGGCGACGATGCCGAACGCGTCGAGCACCTGCAGCAGCAGCTCGACCTGCGGGACCAGCTCGTCGGGCACCTCCTCGCCGCCCTGCGGCGCCACCCGGTGCGTCTTGTACGTGCCGATCAGCGCGACCCGCCACGCCGGCCGCCAGTCGTTGTCGAGCGCGCACACCAGCCGGCCCGGCCGGCGGCCCTTGACCAGCGTGGTGACCATGTCGAGAAAGCCCCGCACGGCGTTGACCGGGGTGCCGTCGGGCGCCATCGCCGCCTTGGCGGGCACGCCGTGGAAGGCGCGGAAGTACAGGCTGGGCGCGTCGATGGCGAGCAGGGGTGCGGTCATGCGCAACAGCCTGCCACACGGGCCGGACACCACCCGGCCAGCGCGCCCCGGCCGGAGACGGCCGAAGCCCCGTCCCACGCCGGTGAGCGGCGGGACGGGGCTCCGAGCGAGGCTGCTACTTGCTGCCGCCGCGCGGGGTGAACGCGGTCGGGCGGCGTACGGTGCCGCGCTGCGCGCCGATCGCGGCCTCCTCGCGCGCGGCCTGCACCCGGTCGAGGTACTCGCGGGCGGCCAGGTCCTCCGCGGTGGGCGCGGCGCCGATCGCGAAGACCAGGCCGCCGATGACCAGCAGCACCAGCACGCCGATCGGGACCAGCAGGTTCGCCGCGGACGTGCCGCCGACGGCCAGTGACGGCTCGGTCAGCAGCACCGACATGGCGGCCATGCCGGTGTAGTGCATGCCGCACACCGCGACGCCCATCAGCAGCGCCGCCCCGGCGATGGCCAGCGGCCGCTTGAGCACGACGGTGAACCACAGCGCCACCGTCGCGGCGACGACGGCGATCACCACGGACGCGGCGACCAGGCCCGTGTCGTAGGACACCTCGCCGTCCAGGCGCATCGCGAACATGCCCAGGTAGTGCATGCCCGCCACGCCGACGCCGGTGAACACGCCGCCGGTGACGATCCGGCCGACGTGGGGCCGGCCGAAGCCGACGATGTACAGGCCGAGGCCGACCACCACGATCGCGACGAGCGCGCTGAGCGCGGTGCGCGCGATGTCATAGCGGATCTGGGTGCCCGTCACCGAGAAGCCCAGCATCGCCATGAAGTGCATCGCCCAGATCGCGGTGCCGCCCAGCGCCCACGCGGCGAGCACCAGCCACCAGAACCGCTGCTTGCCGGTCACGGCGGTGCGCATCCGGGCGGTGCAGATCAGACCGAGGGTGGAACCGAGGATGGACAGGGCGTACGCGACGCCCGGAGTGACCAGCCCGTGTGTGAAGTGCTGTACGTCGGCCATCGCGCGGTCGACCCTTTCGGCTCATGCGAGCTGAGTGTCGCTCACTTTCTTGCATGATTCCGGAACAGGGTTTCCGCAAGCAACTCGGTCAGACGACCGCAGTATACGCAAGTACCCCTCTATTGACCGCGTTCATCGCGGTGCGCGCGGTCTCACGCAGGGCGGATGGCGCACCGGCGGCGTCGGCAATCTGTCCGAGAAGATCGATGACCTGTCTCGCCCATCGGACGAAGTCGCCCGCCGGCATGTCCCCGTCCAGGCTGTGCCCGCTCGCGAGCACCTTCGCCAGCGGCTCGCCCTTGGCCCAGCGGTACATCGGCCACACGAACCCGAGGTCGGGCTCGCGGGTCTGAGCCAGGCCGAGCCGCCGCTCGTCCACCGCCAGCTGGTAGAACGTGCGCACGGTCGCGTCGACGGCCGTGGCCACCGGGCCGCGCGGCACCGAGGCCTGCTCGTCGGCGTCACGGCGCGCCTCGTACAGCACCACCGAGACGGCCGCGGCCAGCTCGTGCGGCTGCAGCCCGTCCCACACGCCGGTGCGCAGGCACTCGGCCACCAGCAGGTCGGCCTCGGTCCAGATCCGGGCCAGCATCCGGCCCGGCGCGGTCACCTCGCCGTCGGACCCCAGGTAGCCGCGCTCGGTGAGCAGCTCGCAGATGCGGTCGAAGGTGCGCGCCAGCGAGCCGGTGCGGTTGCTGACCTTGTCGCGCAGGCTCTCGGTGTCGCGGAACAGCCGCTGGCGCCGCTCGGCCCAGCGCGCGTGGTCCTCCCGCTCCGGGCAGGCGTGGCACGGGTGGGCCCGCATCGCCTTGCGCAGCGCCAGCAGCTCCTTGTCCTCGTGGTTGCCGCCACCGCCCCGGCGTCGGTTGCCGCCGCCGCGCGCGATGTCCAGGTTGCGCAGGGTAGAGGCGAGGTCGCGGCGCTCGGCGGGCGCGCGGTGGTTGAAGTGGCGCGGCACCCGCACCCGGCCCAGCACGTCGACCGTGCCGGCGAACTCGCCCGCCGAGATCCGCCCGGCCCAGCGGTCCTCGGTCAGCACCACGGGGCGGGGCTCGCCGAAGCCGCCCACCCCCGGGTCGAGCACGATGGCCAGGCCCGAGTGCTTGCCGGACGGGATCCGGATCACATCACCTATCTTGAGCTGCTCCAGCGACTGCACCGCCTGTGCCCGGCGCTCCTGCTGGCTGTTGCGCGACAGCTGCTTCTCCCGCTCGGCGATGCGCACCCGCAGCGCGAAGTACTCGGCGAAGTCGCCGTGCTCGCAGGCCAGCTCGGTGTCGTAGACGGCCAGCACCTCGTTGTTCTTCTGCACCTGGCGGGCCAGGCCGACCACCGAGCGGTCCGCCTGGAACTGCGCGAACGACGACTCCAGCAGGTCGCGCGAGCGCGCCGCGCCCACCGAGCCGACCAGGTTCACCGCCATGTTGTACGACGGCCGGAAGCTCGACCGCAGCGGGTACGTGCGGGTCGACGCGAGCCCGGCCACGTGGCGCGGGTCCACGTCCGGCGCCCAGGCCACCACCGCGTGCCCCTCGACGTCGATGCCGCGCCGCCCGGCCCGGCCGGTGAGCTGCGTGTACTCCCCCGGCGTCAGGTCGACGTGTGCCTCGCCGTTGTACTTGACCAGCCGCTCCAGCACCACGCAGCGGGCCGGCATGTTGATGCCCAGCGCCAGCGTCTCGGTGGCGAACACCGCCTTGACCAGGCCCCGGACGAACAGCTCCTCGACGACCTCCTTGAAGGCCGGCAGCATGCCCGCGTGGTGCGCGGCCAGGCCCCGCTCCAGGCCGTCCAGCCAGTCCCAGTAGCCCAGGGCGGCCAGGTCCTCGTTGGGGATGTTGGCGATGCGCCGCTCGACCACCTCGCGGATCTCGGTGCGCTCCTCCGGCGAGGTCAGCCGCAGCCCCGCCTGCAGGCACTGCTGCACCGCCGCGTCGCAGCCGGCCCGGCTGAACACGAACAGGATCGCCGGGAGCAGGCCCTCACCGTCGAGCCGGTCGACGATGTCGGGCCGGTTCACGGCCGGCCCGCGCCGGTTGCGCGGCCCGCGGCCGCGCCGGATCTCGCCCAGCTCCAGGCGGCGGCCCAGCTCGCGGGTGTAGCGCAGCAGCTCCGGGTGCACCTCGTGGGCGCGCGCCGCGTCGGCGTCGTGGAACAGGTCGAACATGCGCTTGCCGACGAGCATGTGCTGCCACAGCGGCACCGGCCGGTGCTCGCTCACCACGACCTCGGTCCTGCCGCGTACGGTGACCAGCCAGTCGGCGAACTCCTCCGCGTTGGACACGGTCGCCGACAGCGAGACCAGGGTGACCGAGGCGGGCAGGTGGATGATGACCTCCTCCCACACCGCGCCGCGGAACCGGTCGGCCAGGTAGTGCACCTCGTCCATGACCACGTAGGACAGGTTCTGCAGCGCCGACGAGCCGACGTACAGCATGTTGCGCAGCACCTCGGTGGTCATCACGACCACCGGCGCGTCGCCGTTGATGGAGTTGTCGCCGGTCAGCAGGCCGACCTTGTCGGCGCCGTGGCGCTGCACCAGGTCGTGGTACTTCTGGTTGGACAGTGCCTTGATCGGCGTCGTGTAGAAGCACTTGCGGCCCTGCTGCAGCGCCAGGTGCACGGCGAACTCGCCGACCACGGTCTTGCCGGCGCCGGTGGGCGCGCAGACCAGCACGCCGCTGCCGCGCTCGAGCGCCGCGCACGCGGTGATCTGGAACGGGTCGAGGGCGAAGCTGAGCCCGGCGGCGAACTCGCTGACCAACGGCGTCACAGGAGTCTTACGGCCTTCCGGAGGGGTCGTCGGTCGGGCAGGTCGGGCGGTCGGCCCGGAACCGGGTCGCCGCTCGGCGGGGCTCGTCATACCCGCAAGGCTAGGCGAAAGAGCCCACTCGGTGCAGGTCGGTATCCTGCTGACGTGCCCGAGTCCCAGTCCCAGCCCCTCCCCCACCCGGCAAGGATTGACGCCCCTCGTGCCCTGGACGCGGTGCTGTTCGACTTCCACGGCACCCTGGCCATGACGATCGACCCCGTGGCCTGGGTGAGCGCGGCGGCGGCGGACTGCGGCGTCACGCTGGACCGTGGCAAGGCCACGGTGCTGGCCGACCGGCTCGCCACCGCGGGCGGGCTGCCCGGGGTCGCCCGGCCGGTGCGGGTGCCGCCGCAGCTCGCCGAGGCGTGGGCCGACCGCGACCTCTACGAGCACGCGCACCGCCAGGCTTTCACGGGGCTCGCCGCGACCGTGCCCACCGACGTGCCCGGCCTGGCCGAGGCCGTCTACGAGCGGGTGCTGCGGCCCGGCACGTGGACGCCGTACCCGGACGCCATGGGTGCGCTGACCACGCTGCGGGCCGCCGGGGTGCGCACCGGGGTGGTGAGCAACATCGGCTTCGACATCCGCCCGCTGCTGGACGCCTGGGGGCTGACCGCGCTGTTCGACGCGATCGTGCTGTCGTACGAGGTGGGCTGCGTCAAGCCGGACCAGAAGATCTTCCTGCGGGCCTGCGGCATGCTGGCGGTGGACCCCGAGCGGGTCCTCATGATCGGCGACACGCCCGCCGACGCGGGCGCGGTGTCGGCGGGCTGCTCCGCCCTGGTCATCCCGGCGGCGGGCCCCGGCCGCCCCAACGGCCTGCACCGCGCCGTCGCCCTGGCCGTCCCGCGCCCCTGACCCCGCCCGACCCCGCCGCGGCCGCGGATGATCACTGTTTTCGGTCAGAACCTGCAGTGGAGCTGCACTTTCTGACCGGGAACACTGATCTTCCCGACCGGGCCAACGGTAGTTATCCGATTCGCGCCGATATGCCCTGCCGAGCGCGAACAATGAGGCCATGCGTGTGGTGGTGGACCTGACGAAGTGTCAGGGGTACGCGCAGTGCGCGTTCCTGGCACCCGAGGCGTTCCGGATGGTGGGCGACGAGGCGCTGATGTTCGACCCGGCGCCCTCCGACGACCAGCGGGTCAAGGTGCTGCGGGCGGCGGCCGCCTGCCCGGTGCAGGCCCTGCAGGTGGACATGACCGACCTGCCGACGCCGCCGCCGGAGCGGACCGTGGTCGCGGCCAAGGGCGACCGGCTGCGCCGCGACGGCCGGATCGTCATCGTCGGCGCGTCGCTGGCCGGGCTGAAGGCCGCCGAGCAGCTGCGGGCCGAGGGCTTCACCGGCTCGATCACCATGATCGGTGACGAGCCCGAGGAGCCCTACGACCGGCCGCCGCTGTCCAAGCAGGTGCAGACCGGCTTCGTCAGCTCGGCCGACACGACCCTGCCGCGCCGGTGCGACATCGACGCCGACTGGAGGCTCGGCGTCGCCGCGACCGCGCTGGACATGGACAACAAGCGGGTGGTCCTGTCCGACGGGCAGGAGGTCGAGTTCGACCGGGTGCTCGTCGCGACCGGGGTGCGGGCCAACCCGTGGCCCGTGCCGGAGGAGGCGCGCCTGGACGGCGTGTTCACCATCCGGACCCGGGCCGACGCGCAGGGGCTGCGCGAGCGGCTCATGGCGCAGCCGAAGCGGGTGCTGGTCATCGGCTCCGGATTCACCGGCTCCGAGATGGCCTCGGTCTGCGTCGAGCTGGGCATCCCGGTGACGGTCGCCGAGGCCGGCACGGCCCCGCTGGTCGGCGCACTGGGCGGGGTGATCGGCCGGATCTCCGCCGGCATCATGCGCGAGCACGGCGTCGACCTGCGTACCCACACGATGGTCAACTCGCTGCAGGGCGAGGACGGGAAGCTGCGCCGCGCGGTGCTGTCGGACGGCACCACGATCGAGGTGGACGTGGCCGTCGTCGCGCTGGGCGGCATCCGCAACGTGGAGTGGCTGGCCAGCGCCGGGCTGGCCGTGGGCGTGTGGGGGCTGGCCTGCGACGCGGGCTGCCGCGCCTTCACCGCGGCGGGCCTGGTCACCGACGACGTGTTCGTGGCCGGCGACGTGGCCCGCCAGCCGCAGCCGATGTTCGGCTACCAGTTCCTGGCCATGGAGCACTGGGGCAACGCGGTGACCCAGGCCGAGGTCGCCGCGCACAACATGATCAGCAGCGAGAGCGAGCGCTGGCCGCACCTGGAGATGCCCGCGTTCTGGTCGCTGCAGTTCGGGCACAACATCAAGTCGGTGGGCGTGCCGCCGATCGCGGACCAGATCGCGATCACCCAGGGCTCGGTGGAGAGCCGCCAGTTCGTCGCGGCGTACGGCTACAAGGGCCGGGTGGTCGGCGCGGTGAGCTGGAACCAGGGCAAGTGGCTGGACTTCTACCAGCAGCTGATCGAGCAGGCGGCGCCGTTCCCGCTGCCGTACGACATGACCAACCCGCCGAAGGACGCCGTGCCGGTGCCCGCGGAGTTCCCGGAGCGGGTGTTCCCCGCCCACGACGCGACCGTCGTGGTCACCGGCCACGACCCCAGCGAGCGCCGCGCCACCCTGGTCCGTTCGTCCCGGCGGCGCTGAGGAGCCAGATGCACCACCTGACCATGACCACCGTGCCACGTGACGGTGACGAGCGAAGCGAGGAGCCGTCATGACCGGACCCAGCCTCTTCGAGGAGATCGTCGACTTCTCGAACCGCGCCAACCCGTGGCCCCTCTACGAGAAGCTGCGCACCCAGCCGGTGTGGCAGGAGGAGGACGGCACCTTCGTGGTGAGCAGGTTCCGCGAGATCTATGGACTGCTGCACGATCCGCGGATCAGCTCCGACGCGTCGAACCTGCTGCCGGAGTTCGCCGACAAGGCCGGGGCGCTGGCCCAACCCGGCAAGCTGCCACCCAGCTTCATCCGCACCGACCCGCCCCGGCACGACACGCTGCGCCGCATCGCGATGCGCCAGTTCGGCCCGCCGCACCGGCCCGACCGCATCGACAAGCTCACGCCCAAGCTGGAGGCGGTCGTCACCAAGCTGATCGACGACCTGGCCGACCGGCAGCAGTGCGACCTCGTCGACGACGTGGCGTACCCGTTCCCGGTCGCCGCGATCACCGAGCTGCTCGGCGTGCCGCCCGAGGACGAGCCGCGCTTCAGCCAGTGGGTCGGCCCGATCGTGGACTCGACCGGCGACCCGACCCCCGAGCACGTGCAGCAGCGCGACGACGCGTTCCAAGAGCTCGGCATGTACATGTTCGAGCTGGCGCAGCGCAAGCGCGCCGACCCGGGCGACGACATGCTGTCCGGCTACGTCACCGACGACGGCCCGGACGGGCGGCTGGAGGGCGGCGACCTGTTCTCGGCGCTGATCCTGCTGCTCATCGCCGGGCACGAGACCACCGTGAACCTGATCGCCAACGGCTGGCTGACCCTGCAGCGCCACCCGGAGATCCTGCAGCGGCTGCGCACCGAGCCCGACTTCAGCATCCGGATGGTCGAGGAGCTGCTGCGGTACGAGGGCTCGGTGCACTTCCTGCCCAACCGCATCGCCGTCGCCGACATCGAGATCGGCGGCACCGTGATCCGCAAGGGGCACCCGATCACGCTGGTGCTGGCGTCGGGCAACCGCGACACCGAGTGCATCCCGCACGCCGACCGGTTCGACCCGGACCGCCCCGACAACGTGCACCTGGGCTTCGGCAACGGGATCCACTACTGCTTCGGCGCGCCGCTGGCCCGGCTGGAGGCCCAGCTCGCGCTCACCCAGCTGGCCAAGCGGCTGCAGAACCCGCGGCTGGTCGCCGACCCGCCGCCCTACCGGCCGAGCCCGGTGCTGCGCGGCCCGATCCACCTGGAGGTCGCCTACGACGGGATCGGCCCGGCCTGAGCCGCCCTTTCGGCCGGTGTCCATCCCGGGCACCGGCCGCGTTCATCGGGCGTTCCACCCGCTCCACCAGCATGGCGTACGGTGAGGTCCGCGCTGTGCCCGCTCAGACGAGCAGGGTGACCGCCCCCGGCACGGCCGTGACGGTGACCGGCAGCGGCGAGATCCGCTCGCCGTCGGCGTAGCAGACGATGCCCTCGGCGGCCAGGGTGATCTCGCGGGCGCGCAGCGAGTGCACCTTCGGGTGGTTGACGTGCGTGCCGCGGTAGACGCTCGGCTTGATCCGGATCAGCGCGGTGCGCGAGATCGGCTCGGCCCACACTATGTCCAGCAGCCCGTCGGTCGCGTCGGCGTCGGGGCAGACCCGCATGCCGCCGCCGTACGCCGCGGTGTTGCCGACCGCGAGCAGCGACGCGTCCATCGTGCTGGTCTGCCCGTCCACGGTCAACGTGTAGCGGCGCGCCCGCAGCCGGGCCAGCTCCAGCAGGATGGCGATGTCGTAGCGGACCGGCCCGCGGGGCCAGCGCATGCGGTTGCCGCGCTCGTTGACGATCGCATCGAACCCGGCCGCGAGCACCGCGCCGTACCAGCGCACGGTGCCGTCCAGGGCGGTGATCCGGGCCAGGTCCAGCCGGCGGCCGCGGTCCTCGCGCAGCGCGGCGGCGACGGCGTCGGCGGCCGCGTACAGGTCGGCGGGCACTCCGGTGCTGGTGGCGAAGTCGTTGCCGGTGCCGGCCGGGATCACCCCGAGCGGGACGGCGGTGCCCGCCACGGCCTGCTGGGCCAGGTGCACGGTGCCGTCGCCGCCCATCGCCACCAGCGCGGCCACGCCCCCGGCGACGGCGTCGCGGCAGGCCGCCTCGGCGTCGGCGGGGGTGTCGGCGTCCAGCACCCGCAGCGGTCGGCCCGCGGCGGCGAGCCGCTCCAGCACTCCGGGCAGCGAACCCCGGTGCCGGCCCTTGCCGGCACCGGGGTTGCGCAGCACCACGATCTCGTCGCCGCTCATCCACCGCTCCCTCGGTCGCGGCGGGTCAGCCCGCGACGTGTCAGGTCATGTCGTCGTAGCGGCGTTCCAGTGACTCGGCCGAAGCGACCGGGGAGACCGCCTCGACACGCTCACCGGGCGTGATGCTATCGGTGTCGTAGTCGTCAAGTGAAGACGTCTCGTCGTCGTCCAGGCCCTCGTAGATCGACTTGCCGCGGTTGCGCCGCTTGTCGTTGAGCATCGCGATGCCGCAGACGAGGAAGTACAGCACCGCCATGGCCAGCGCGAGCGCGGTCATGCCGAACGGGTCCGGCGTGGGCGTCACGATGGCCGCGAACAGGAACATCAGGAAGAGCGCGACCCGCCACCAGCCGATCATGCGCTTGCCGGTGACCATGCCGGCGACGTTGAGCATGAGCAGCACCAGCGGGAACTCGAACCCGAACCCGAAGAGCAGCATGACACCGGTGACGAAGTCGAAGTACCCCGTCAGGTCGATGTTGATCTCGTAGTCGTCCGACAGCCCGATGAAGAACACCAGGCTCTTGGTGACCACGAAGAACGCCAGGAAGGCGCCGGCGGCGAACAGCGGCACGGCGATCGCCGTGAACAGGTAGCTGTAGCGCTTCTCGTGCCGGTGCAGGCCGGGGGCGATGAACGCCCACAGCTGGTAGAGCCAGATCGGTGAGGACACGATGAGACCCGCGTACAGGCCGATCTTCAGCTGCAGCAGGAACGGGTCGACCGGCGACACCGAGTTGAACTGGCAGACAGCATCGCCCTTGAAGTCGCAGTAGGGCGCGTTGATGAAGTTCTGGATCGGCTTGGCGAAGTACAGGCCGACGAACATGCCCAGGACGATGCCCAGGCAGGCCTTGAACAGCCGGCTGCGCAGCTCGCGGATGTGCTCGATCAGAGTCATCGAGCCGTCCGCAGCGCGCTCGCGCTGGGACGGCCCGCGACGTGCCAGGGGGTTCTTCACGTCTTCAGCCCGGGGCTCGGGGGATCAGTGCTGCTGGCGCTGAACCGGGTCCACGACCGGCTTGGCGGAAGCCTGGCCGTCGAGCGGCTGCTGCGCCGTCACCTGCGCGTCGGCCTTCTCGGAGGTCGCGTCCTTGCCGTCCTCGGACAGCGCCTTGGTCTCGGCCTTGAAGATGCGCATCGAGCGACCGAGCGAGCGGGCCGCGTCCGGCAGCTTCTTCGAACCGAAGAGGATCACCAGCACCACGACCACGATGATGAGGTGCCACGGCTTGAGGGCGCCCATGATTGCTCCAGTCAGAAAGATGAGGGGTTTGAACCAGGTAGTTCCGGACTAATGGTACGCGGCCCGGCGGGACCTGCCCGCAGGTGAAGTGTCGACCATCACGACAACCAGCGTCAACGTGGGACGGCAGGCGCTGCATGTTTCTGCAGCAACCCGTGTGACCTGCGAATCAGCCCCGGTTGGGCTTGATCGATTGCGTATGCGCCTTGACCTCGGCGAGCCGCTCCTGCAGCAGCTCGGTGCGCACGCGCATGGAGTCGGCGTGCGCCTGCAGGCCCTGCGCCACCTGCGCGAGCTCCTGGGCCCGCACGGCGACCGCCTGCACCTCGGCCTGGGCCTCGCGCAGACCGGCCAGGCGCCACAGCACCACCCGCACCACCATGCCCAGGAACACCAGGCTCAGCAGCACCACCGCCAGCACGATCCACAGCACCACGCCAGCAGCCTAGCGCCTAGGCGTACGCGGCCAGCGCCTGCGCCGCGCTCTCGCGCACCGCGTCGGCCAGTTCGGCCGGCGCCACCACCACGACCTGCGGCCCGAGCCCCAGCACCAGCCGCCGCGCCCAGTCCATGTCGTTCACGCGCAGCGAGACCAGCCACTCCTCCGGCGACACCTCGACCACCGACGAGCACGGGTAGTACTCGGTGATCCAGCGGCCGCCCCGGCCCACCCGCAGCGTCACCGTCGGGGCCTGCGGATCCGGCTGGAACACGCCCTCGGACACGTCACCGGACTGCGCCTCGGCCGGCGGCGCCGCCGGCTCGTCCAGCTCCACCAGCGCGTCGATCCGGTCCACCCGGAACATCCGCACCGCGCCCGCCGACCGGCACCAGCCCTCCAGGTACGACCGGCCGGACACCGACAGCAGCCGCATCGGGTCCACCACCCGCTCACTGGACACGTCCCGCGCCGCCGAGTAGTAGCTCAGCCGCAGCGCGTGGCCGCGCTCCAGCGCCGCCCGCAGGTCGGCCAGCCGGTCGTCGTTGCCGGGCAGCCGCACCGCCACCGGCGCGTCGATCTCCCCCGCCGCCTGCTCGATCTTCTCCAGCGCCCGGTGGATCGCGTCGCGGTCGGCCACACCCGGCGTCTCGGCCAGCATGCGCAGCGCCACCACCAGCGCGGTCGCCTCGTCCGGGGTGAGCCGCAGCGGCCGGTCGATGCCCGCGTCGTAGGTGATGGTCACCCGGTCACCGTCGAACGACATGTCGATCAGGTCACCCGGCCCGTAGCCCGGCAGCCCGCACACCCACAGCAGCTCCAGGTCCTCGCGCAGCTGCCGCTCGGACACCCCGAGGTCCGCGGCCGCCTCGACCAGCTCGATCCCCGGCCGGGCCAGCAGGTACGGCACCAGGTTCAGCAGCCGGGCCAGCCGGTCCGCCGACGTCTTCGCACTCCGCTCGCTCATGCCTTCTCCTCGCTGCGCTCGTCGGCGGCATGAGCCATCCTGAGCACCACGGTTCGCTCGCTGCGCTCGCTCACGAACCCACCTCCGCCAGCTCGGCCGTCCCGCCGGCGACGCCGATGCCGGCGATCTCGCGCAGGCGGGCGACGGTCGCCTCGCGCACCTCGGCCGGCTCCAGCACGGTCACGTCCGCGCCGTAGCCCACCAGCCAGGCGGCGAAGCCGTCGGCGTCGGCGTAGCGCAGCTCCAGCACGTCGCCCTCGGGCGTCGCGGTGCTGCTGACCGCCCAGCGGCGCACCCCCGCCGCGCGGCCCGGCCGGGCCAGCACCCGGGTGGTGCGGTTGCGCTCCACCGGGCCCGACCAGCGGGCCACGTAACTGATCAGGTCGAGGTCGGCGGGCGGCTCGAACGCGCCGTCGTCGCCGGTCTGGCGGACCACGCCGACGATGCGCGACAGCCGGAAGCAGCGCGGCGCGTCCCGGTCGGTGTCGTGGCCGACGACGTACCACCGGCCGCGCCAGCACACCACGCCCCATGGCTGCAGGTGCCGGGTGGTCGGCGCGTCGTCCTCGGGCACCCGGTACGGGAAGGTCACCTCGCGGCGGGCGCGGGCGGCGGCGGTCAGCGGCTCGAACGCGGCGTCCACCGCGACCACGGGCTCCACGCCCAGCGTCGCGTGCGGGTCCACGTCCACGCCACCGGCGCGCAGCTTGGCCAGCCCCGACGTCGCGGCCGCGGCCAGGCCCGCGTGACGCCACAGCCGCGCCGCGACACCCACCGCGGCGGCCTCGTCGGGCGCGAGCGGGATCGCCGGCAGCGCGTAGTCGCGCCGGGCGATGCGGTAGCCGGGCTCGGTGTCGAAGACGCTCGCGGTGCCCGTCTCCAGCGGCACGCCGAGCGCCCGCAGCTCGGCCTTGTCCCGTTCGAACTTGCGCTGGAACGCCTCGTGCTCCCGGGCGTCGTCGGCATTGTGCTCGTACCCGGGCACGGTCGCGGCGATCTGCGCCGCCGTCAGGAACCGTCGGGTGGACAGCAGGCAGATCACTAGGTTGACCAGGCGTTCGGTTCGGCTGCGCGACACGCCCGCCACGCTAGCAGCGCCAAGGCTTCCAGCGGTAACCGGCAAGCCCCTGTTCCCCCACCCGCGCACCCCCTGTCCGACCCCCTACTCACCCCCCGTCTCCCTCCCACCACCCTCCGTGCCGTACCCCTCCCCCATGATCATCCGACTTGCCTGGCAGATGGTCCTATGAGCAGCCCGTATCCCCACATGTGCCTGGCAAGTCGGACGATCACGGGGCGGCGCGGCGCGCGGGTGGGCGTGGCGGGGGCGGGGTGGGGCGGCCGATAGGGTCGGGGACGTGATTCGGTGGCGGACAGGCACGGTGGAGCGGCTCGGCCGCAGTTGGCACGGGGCGCAGGAGCTCACCGTCGCCATGGCGGCCCGCACCCCCGACGACCCGGCCACCGTGCGGGCGCTGGCCTACCCCGACCTGGTCGGGCAGCCCGAGGTCGGCGACGAGGTGCTGCTGAACACCAACGCGCTCGCCCTGGGCCTCGGCACCGGCGGGTACGCCCTGGTCGTGGCGCTGCCGCAGCGGCTGCCCGAGGACGCGCCGGTGCGTGGGCACATCGTCAAGGCCCGCTACAGCCCGCTGCAGACGATCCGGCTCGCCGCCGACGAGGAGGGCTCCCCGCACCGCGACGTCCTCGCCGCCGCGCGGGACCTGGGCGGCATGCCGGTGGTGGTGGCCGACCTGCACTCCGCGCTCCCGGCGATCCTGGCCGGCGTGCACGCCGACGCGCCCGGCCTGCGGGTCGCGTACGTGCTCACCGATGGCGGCGCGCTGGCCGCGGGGTTCTCCCGCACCCTGGACGCGCTGCGCGACCGGCTCGCGGGCACCGTCACGGTCGGGCAGGCCTGGGGCGGCGACCTGGAGGCGGTCAACGTGCACGGCGGGCTGCTCGCCGCCCGGCACGCGCTCGGCGCCGACGTGACCATCGTCAGCCAGGGCCCCGGCAACCTCGGCACGGGCACGGTGTGGGGCTTCTCCGGCGTCGCCGCGGGCGAGGCGGTCAACGCCACGGCCGTGCTGGGCGGGCGGGCCGTGGGCGCGCTGCGCATCTCCGACGCGGATCCGCGCGACCGTCACCGCGGGGTGTCGCACCACAGCCTCACCGCGTACGGCAAGGTCGCCCTGGCGGGCGCGGATCTGGTGGTGCCCGCGGGGCTGCCCGCCGACTTGGCCGCGCAGGTGGCCGCGGCGCTGGAGCCGCTGGCGGCCCGGCATCGGATCGTCACGGTCGGCGCCGACGGCCTCGACGAGGCGCTGCGCAGCGTCCCCGTGAAGCTGTCGACGATGGGCCGCGACCTCGACGGTGATCACGCCTACTTCCTGGCCTGCGCGGCCGCCGGCCGCCACGCCGCCGCGCTCGCCGCCGCCCCGCGACCCTGACCCACGCGACGTCACACCGATCTTGCGCGAACTGTTAGGGATATGCCCGACAGGGGCGTGTCGTCCCCACCGTTCGCGCAAGATCGACACCGGGCTCCGGCGGGTAGCCGGTGCGGTCCGAGGCGGGGGGCGTCAGCCGAAGAGGATCAGGGCGAGCCAGCCGGCCACGATCAGGCCCAGGATGGCGGCCAGCACCCAGGTCGGCACGCGGTACTCGCCGCGCCGGTTGGCCGAGATCTCGTTGTAGATCTTGTCACGGCGCCGCTGGACCCAGTTGGTCCGCACGTCGTCGGCAGTGCGCTCGGCCGGCTCGGCCAGCTGCGGGTCACGGTGCTCGCTCATAGTCCGGCAAGCTTAGCCGCCGTCCCGCGCCGTCACCCACCTGATCAAAGCTCCGTTCCCGCCGCTCAGGGCCGCGGGAACGGAGCTTTGATCAGGAAAGCGGTCACATGCTGGCGATCAGGCGCTCCACCCGCTCGTCGTGAGCCCGGAACGGGTCCTTGCACAGCACCGTGCGCTGCGCCTGGTCGTTCAGCTTCAGGTGCACCCAGTCGACGGTGAAGTCGCGGCGCTTCTCCTGCGCGTGCCGGATGAACTCGCCGCGCAGCCGCGCCCGGGTCGTCTGCGGCGGCGTCTCCTTCGCCTCGAACGTGCGCAGGTCCGTCACCACCCGGTCGACCTTGCCCCGCTTCTCGAGCAGCGGGTAGAGGCCCCGGCCGCGGCGCAGGTCGTGGTACGCCAGATCCATCTGCGCCACCCGCGGGCTGGACAGCGGCAGATCATGCTTGCGCTGGTACGCCTCGATCAGCCGCAGTTTGGTCACCCAGTCGATCTCGCGCGACACGCTGCCCAGGTCACCGGAGTCCACCGCGTTCAGCACCCGGCCCCACAGGTCCACCACCCGCTGCGCCGCCGGGTCGCCCGACCGGCGCGCCACGAACTCCGTCGCCTTCTCGTGGTAGATCCGCTGGATCTCCAGCGCGCTGGCCTCCTTGCCGCTGGCCAGGCGCACCTTGCGCCGCCCGGTGATGTCGTGCGACACCTCCCGGATGGCCCGGATCGGGTTCTCCAGCGCCAGGTCGGGCATGGCCACCCCGGTCTCGATCATCCGGAGCACCAGATCCGCGCTGCCCACCTTCAGCAGCGTGGTGACCTCGTTCATGTTCGAGTCGCCGACGATCACGTGCAGGCGGCGGTAGCGCTCGGCGTCGGCGTGCGGCTCGTCACGGGTGTTGATGATCGGCCGCGACCGGGTGGTCGCCGAGGAGACGCCCTCCCAGATGTGCTCGGCACGCTGCGACAGGCAGTACACCGCGCCCCGCGGCGTCTGCAGCACCTTGCCCGCACCGCAGATCAGCTGCCGCGTCACCAGGAACGGGATCAGCACGTCGGCCAGGCGCCCGAACTCGCCGTGCCGCGACACCAGGTAGTTCTCGTGGCAGCCGTACGAGTTGCCGGCCGAGTCGGTGTTGTTCTTGAACAGGTAGATCTCACCCGCGATGCCCTCGTCGTGCAGCCGCTTCTCGGCGTCCACGAGCAGGCCCTCCAGGATCCGCTCCCCCGCCCGGTCGTGCGCCACCAGGTCGACCACCGAGTCGCACTCGGGGGTCGCGTACTCCGGATGGGAACCGACGTCGAGGTAGAGACGTGCGCCGTTGCGCAGGAAGACATTGCTGGACCGTCCCCATGAGACGACCCGACGGAAGAGGTAGCGCGCCACCTCGTCCGGGGACAGCCGACGCTGGCCCCGATAGGTGCAGGTGACGCCGTACTCGGTCTCGAGTCCGAAGATTCGTCGGTCCATACACAGACACTAGCCGCCCGAACGCCCAAGGTCACTCTCGCGCCACACGACGTCATGGGAGTCGTCCCCGCGCGCCACCCCCGCGGCGGCCGCGAGCGCAGGTCGCGCCCGCGGCGACACGCTCAATCGACACCCGGCACGGTCACCAGCGTCACCCGTTCTGCCAGCTCAGGACGGCGTGTCAGCAGCTCGCGGATCACCCGCGCGCCCTCCGGGTCGGTCGCGATGAAGCGCACCCGCCCCGGGAACCGCTCGAGCACGGCGGTGGCCCGCGCGGGCTCCTGGTGCGGCAGGCCGTAGGTGGCCCGGTAGTCTGCCCCCGCGGTGCGCTGCAGGCCCATCAGGAACGGGTTCATCCAGTAGCTGTCGAACCCGGTCGCTCCGATGGCGACGGAGGTGACCCCCGGCAGCGCCGGGTACGCCTGCGCGGCCGCGTACACCTGCTCCGCGCGCGGAGAGACCACCGGCGCGTCGCGGTACAGCCGCGCCCAGGTGAGGCTCGCGCGACCCGTCTCCAGCGGCTGCTGCAGCGCGCCACCGCCGAACAACGCGCCGAACACGCCCAGCACCGCCACCGACAGCAGCGCCGCGGGCAGCACCCGGCGCCGCACCGGCACGCGCAGCCGCCACGGCGCCGGCAGCAGCAGCACCACCGCGCCGATGCCCACCGTGAAGACCACCAGCAGCGCGTGCACCGTCTTGCCGAAGTAGTACGTCATGAAGTCGTCGCCCGCGGCGATGTTCTGCACCGCGATGCCGACCGCGAACACCACCGCCAGCCCGATGCCCAGCAGGTACACCCGCCACGCCCGCGACCGCAGGCCCGCCGCGCTCAGCACCCCGGCGCCGACCAGCGCCACCAGCCAGACGTACCCGTCGACCGGCTGCGGCTGCAGCCCGCCGGCGATCAGCCGGTCCGTCATGTTCTCGTAGCTGAGCCCGTACAGCAGCTGGAACGGCGCGAGCACCACCGTGCCCAGGCCGATCACGGCCGTCGCCACCCGGTGCGCCCGCACCTGCCGCCACGACCGGATCAGCCACGCCAGCGCGATCATCCCGGCCAGCGGCAGCAGGAAGAAGTACGCGAACCCGAGGCCGATCAGCGTCGCCGCCACCAGCAGCGCCTGCTGGCGGAAGCTCGCCAGCGGCCGCGCCGCCAGCACCACCAGCGCGGCCAGGAACACCAGCCCGAGGCACTCGGCCGGGTAGCCGTTGCGCAGGAACCGCGGGAACTCCGCCCCCACCACCAGCGCCGCGACCGCGACGGCCACCACCACCCGGCGCGGCCCGTCGAGCAGCCGGCCGGGCAGCCGCCACGCCCCCCACACCAGCGTCGCGGCCAGCAGCCCGAAGGTCAGCACGCTGAACAGCAGGTACGAGCGCATCGCGACGAACCCCGACGCCGCCGGGCCGTCCGCCGAGCGCAGGAACTGGTCCAGCACCGCCGCCGTCGTGTGCCAGCCCTGCGGGTAGGTGAACAGCGTGCGCGGCACGTACGCCGCCGCCTCCGGCTTGTCGGCCAGCGCCAGGCCCTGCACGTGCCCGATCGCGTCGAACAGCGCGAAATGGCGGCTGGCGTCCTCGCCCTGCATCCACACGCTCAGCAGCGCCACGTCCCCGGAGGCCCGGAAGTACGGCAGCGCCGCGACCACCGTGGCCGCTGCGATCACGCCCAGCGCGAACACGTCGGTCCAGCGCGGCCGCGGCAGCGACGGCCGCCGCCCCGTCACGAACCAGAACACCACCAGCGCGCTCAGCGCCGTCCCGGCGATCGGCACCGGATGCAGCCCCCACGGCCACAACGACCACACCGTCGTCGCACCACCCGCCAGCCCGGCCAGCAGCACCGCCGCCAGCACCAGCCGGTCCAGCAGCTCGCGGGCGTCGAGACACAACGCCGCCGTCCCTAGAAAGATCACGATCGGGAGCAGCCAGTCGGCACCCAGCGCATGCGTGGCGGCCGGCAGTGCCCAGGCACCCGCCAGCAGCAGCACCAGCCGAAGCAGCGCCGGGCGGCTGCGCAGCCGCTCGGTGAGGGACGAAGACATGGTGGAGTTCCTCGGGTCGACGGAGCCCGCGACGACGCGGACGGAGCGCCTGCCAGACTCGGTCAACCTCATGATCGCCAACTTAACGCGACACGAACACCAGCGGTCGCGAAACTTCCGATCACGCGCCGAGCAGCACGGAGCCGCAGCATCCGTCCGGGCACGCCCGGGCCGGTGGCCCAGCATCGGGAGCCTGGAAACACACCGACGCCCGTGCCGGGCGGCACGGGCGTCGGGCACTGCAATCTGTCGCTACTCCGCCTTCGGCGTCTCCGGCTTCGGTGCGTCCGCCTTCGGCGGGTTCAGCAGCGCCGGCAGCGCGGCACCGGTCACCCGGCGGAACTTGCGGCCCGGCCGCGCCCGCTCCAGCACCGCCACCTCGAGCTGCTCGGCGGCCAGCGTGCGCGCCGCGCCGCCCTCGCCACCGACACTGCTCAGCGCCTTCACCGCCAGCTTCAGCGCCTCGCCCAGCGAGTGCCCCTCACTGTGCTCGGCGCGCAGCACGTTGCCGATCGCCTCGGCCTGCCCGCCCATCGCCATGAAGCCGGGCTCGTCCTGCACCGAGCCGTCGTAGGTCAGCCGGTACAGCTCGTCGTGCTCCGGCGCCGAACCCACCTCGGCGACGCAGATCTCCACCTCGTACGGCTTGCCCTGCTCGCTGAAGATCGAACCCAGGGTCTGCGCGTACGCGCTGGCCAGCGCCCGGCCGGTGACGTCCCGCCGGTCGTAGGAGTAACCCCGCAGGTCGGCCATGCGCACACCCGCCGACCGCAGGTTCTCGAACTCGTTGTAGCGGCCCACGGCCGCGAACCCGATCTTGTCGTAGATCTCGCTCACCTTGTGCAGCGTGGTGGAGAGGTTCTCCGCCACGAACAGCACGCCCCCGGCGTACGTGAGCACCACCACGCTGCGACCGCGCGCGATGCCCTTGCGGGCGTACTCCGAGCGGTCCCGCATGATCTGCTCAGGCGAGGCGTAGAACTGCATGGCCACGGCGTGTCTTCTCCTCTATGGAGTCACAGGACGGCGGATGTGGAGGTTCAGGCGCCCGGCTGCTGGGCGCGCGCGGCGACCACGGCCTCGGCCATGGCCGCGGTCTCGTCGTCGGACAGCCGGTGCGTGCCCTCGGCGGTCGCGGTCATCACGATCGGGAACAGCTTGCGGATGAGGTCCGGACCACCGGTGGCGGTGTCGTCGTCGGCCGCGTCGTAGAGCGCCTCGACCGCCAGCTGCGCGGCCTCGGTGATGCTCACCCCCGGCTTGTAGCGCTTCTTCAGCGCCGACTTCGCGAACAGCGAACCCGAGCCGATCGCGTCGTAGCCGCCGTGCTCCTCGTACAGGCCGCCCGCGATATCGAAGCTGAAGATCCGCCCGGCCTTGCCCGGCGTCTTCGCGTCCAGGTCGAACCCGGCGAACAGCGGGATCACCGCGAGCCCCTGCATCGCCGCGCCCAGGTTCTGCCGGATCATCGTGGCCAGGCGGTTGGCCTTGCCGTCGAGCGAGAGCATCGCGCCCTCGATCTTCTCGTAGTGCTGCAGCTCCACCTGGAACAGGCGCATCAGCTCGATGCCGACGCCGGCCGTGCCCGCGATGCCGATCAGCGAGTACGGGTCGGCGGGGTGCACCTTCTCGATGTCGCGGCTCGCGATCAGGTTGCCCATGGTGGCGCGCCGGTCACCGGCCATCACCACGCCGTCGGCGGTGCTGATCGCGACGATGGTGGTGGCATGCGGGGCCAGGTCGGCGTTCATGCCCGCGGGCAGCGGCCGCCGGCCGGGCAGCAGCTCCGGCGCTACCTGCGTGAGAAACTCGGTGAACGACGAAGTTCCCGGCGTGGTGAAACTAGCCGGTAGACGCCCGGGTGTATCAAAACCCGCTGCCACGCTGTCTCCTTCAGATACTCGATCGCCCTGGCGAGGTTGTGCCGGTCGTCCTTGAACTGTCCAAGGCCGCCGTTGCAGTTGAAGCACAGGATGCCACGTACGTTACCGAACAGATGGTCATGGTCGACGTGCTCGGGGTCCGGTGCGCCGCAGATGGCGCACACACCACCCTGCTCGGCGAGCAACTCGTCGAACTCCGCTTGTCCAATCCCATAGCGGCGCCGCAGGTGATACTCGCGGCTGCCGCCGTAGAGCCTGTCTTTGGCTTCAGCGCTGCGCTGGTTATGGCAAGGCAGGCAATAGGTGTGCAGGCCGCTTGCTCTGGCCTTGGTTCGGGCGAAGTCAGCAGCCGACTTGACCTCACCGCACTGGGGGCACCACTTCATGCCATCAGGGACGTTCACCTGCGCTCGCTTGGCAGGTGACACGCCCCGCTTGCGGCGATCAGCCTCAAGCCGAGCCCGCGTACAGGAACGGCAATAGAAGCTACGGCCGTCCTTGCGGCTCTTATTGCCATAGAAGTCAGTCAGGGGCAGCAGTCGACCGCACTGCGGGCAGGTCTTCCAGTTGTCCGGGGGAAAATCGGACATACCGGGATCACTCCCCCCCTTTCTGTACGTAACCCCTAATAAATTCCTCGGCGTTCTCCTCGAGGACGGCGTCGATCTCGTCGAGGATGTCGTCGACGTCCTCGCCGATCTTCTCGACGCGCTCGGCAACCTCGGGGTTCACCTCGGGCGCGACCGACTCGCTCTCCTGCTCGCCGCGCGAGCGCCCCGACTGTGACTGTCCACCGTCCTGCGTGGCCATCTGCGCCTCCCTGACGTCGCCTGTGGGCCTTAAACGTAGCGCGCGGGACCGACTAAAGCGATCACCCGGCGGTGATCACTTCGAGAAGATCCTTTGCGCTGGGGCAACGGTCGAACAGCGCCCCGACGTGTCGCTTCGTGCCGCGCTCCGGCTCCATCATCGGCACCCGGACGAGCGCCTCGCGGCCCACGTCGAAGATCACCGAGTCCCAGCTCGCGGCGACCACTTCGGACGCGTACTTGGCCAGGCAGCGACCGCGGAAGTAGGCCCGCGTGTCCTCCGGCGGGTCGGTCATCGCGGCGCGGGTCTCCTCCGGGTCGAGCAGCGTCTTCATCGCGCCGCGGGCGACCAGCCGGTGGTAGAGGCCCTTCTCGGGGCGGACGTCGGAGTACTGCAGGTCCACGAGCTGGAGCTTGGACGACGCCCAGCCGAGGTTCTCCCGCTCGCGGTAGCCCTCCAGCAGCCGCAGCTTGGCGACCCAGTCGAGCTCGTCGGCGAGCAGCATCGGGTCCTCGCCGAGCTTGGTGAGCACGCCTTCCCAGCGGGCGAGCACGTCGCGGGTCTGGCTGTCGGTGTCGGCGCCGGTGCGGTCCTCGACGAAGGCGTGGGCCCGCTCGTAGAACGCCCACTGCAGGTCGAGCGCGGTGAGCCGGCGGCCGTCGCGCAGCCGCATGGTGTGCTTGAGCGCCGGGTCGTGGCTGACCGCGCGCAGCTCGGCGACGGGGTCGGCGATGCCGAGGTCGGTGCCGAGCGCCTTCTCCTCGATCATGGTGAGGATCAGGGCGGTGGTGCCGACCTTGAGGTACGTGGAGATCTCGGACAGGTTCGCGTCGCCGATGATGACGTGCAGGCGGCGGTACTTGTCGGCGTCGGCGTGCGGCTCGTCGCGGGTGTTGATGATCGGGCGCTTGAGGGTGGTCTCCAGGCCCACCTCGACCTCGAAGAAGTCGGCGCGCTGGCTGATCTGGAAGCCGGCCTGGCTGCCGTCCTGCCCGATGCCGACCCGTCCGGCGCCGCAGAAGATCTGCCGCGTCACGAAGAACGGGGTGAGATATGTCACGATGTCCGCAAACGCCGTCTGTCGGCGCATGAGGTAGTTCTCATGCGCGCCGTACGAAGCGCCCTTGTTGTCGGTGTTGTTCTTGTACAGGTGGATCGGGTGGCTGCCGGGGATGGTCGCCGCGCGGCGCGCCCCCTCGGCCATGACCTGCTCGCCCGCCTTGTCCCAGCGCACCACGTCGAGCGGGTTGGTCACCTCGGGCGTGGAGTACTCCGGGTGGGCGTGGTCGACGTAGAGCCGGGCGCCGTTGGTGAGGATGACGTTGGCCAGGCCGAGGTCCTCGTCGGCGAGCGCCTCCGCCGGGTCGTACGCGGCGCCGGTGTAGCTGAAGCCGCGGGCGTCGCGCAGCGGCGACTCCTCTTCGTAGTCCCAGCGGGCGCGGCCGCCGCGGGCGAGCTCCGGCCGGGCGCCGTAGGCGTTCACCACCTGGGAGGAGGTCACCATCGGGTTCGCCCCGGGCTGCCCGGGCACGGAGATCCCGTACTCGACCTCGGTACCCATGATCCGCCGAACGCTCATGCCGCCGCCTCATCTACCGTCATCGCCTGTCACCCGAGCCTAGCCGCTCGTGCCCGCCGAGAATCCCCCGAGTCTGCGCCTCGCCGTCGGGCGACCTGGCCAGGCGGCGGATCGCGCGCCGGGGCTGGGCTATCCTGACCGGGCCCGGACCGCCTTTCGTGTGTTCCGGGGGCAGATACCACCCGCGCCAGCCTGGCGCGCCTCGCCGGACGGTGACGCGGCGCCGGGTGTCGTACGACATGACCCTGGCCCTGAAGATCGAGAGAGCACTATGTCTGCTGGCACATCGTCGGACAACCGGATCCACCCCACCGCGTTCATCGGCCCGGGCGTCACCCTCGGCACCGGCAACGTCATCGGCCCCTTCGCCGTGCTGCTGGGCCCGCTGGTCATCGGCGACGACAACTGGATCGGGCCGCACGCCTGCCTGGGCACCCCGGGCGAGATCAAGGGCAACGAGCACGGCGCGGCGTGGGACGCGCCGAACGAGGGTCCGGGCATCGTCATCGGCAGCCGCAACACGCTGCGCGAGTACGTCGCCGTGCACCAGGGCAGCCACAACCCGACCACCATCGGCGACGACTGCTTCATCATGAACAAGTCGTCGATCCCGCACGACGCCCGCCTGGAGAACCACGTGACGATGGCGCCGTCGGTGCTCATCGGCGGCCACGTCTGGGTCGGCGAGGGCGCCACGCTCGGCATCAACACCGTGGTGCACCAGCGCCGGGTCATCGGTCCCGGCGCGATGATCGGAATGGGCTCGGTCGCGACCCGCGACGTGCCGCCGTACGCGATGGCGTTCGGCAACCCGACCCGGGTCCGCGGCGTGAACAAGGTCGGCATGTCCCGGCGCGGCGTCGCCCCGGACGCGGTGCAGGAGCTGGCCGAGCTGTACGCCAAGGAGGACTTCGAGCCGCAGGAGCTGCCGGAGGCGCTGACGGCGGCGTTCACCTGGTTCCGCGAGACGCTGGCGACCGAGCGCTGAGCTTGACGACGAAGGAGGGCCACCGCGCGGATGTGCGCGGTGGCCCTCCTTCATGTGAGCCGATCAGGCGGTCAGTGCCGCGCTGTCCTCGATGACCCGACTCACCACGCGGTGCGCGGGGAGCAGGCGGCGGCGCTCGAGGTCGGCGTCGGCGGCGCCGGACAGGATGTCGAGGAAGTGGTCGAGCTGGGCCGCGAGCGGCTCGCGGTTGGTGGCCAGCTCGGGGACCTCGATGATGCTCTGCTGGCGGTAGCCGCGGCCGTCGGGCGTCGCGGCGTCGAGCGAGACGTGGCGGTAGATGGTGACGTCGCGGCGGATCAGGTCCGCCTCGATGAGGCGGTCGACCTCGCTGATGACCAGCGTGCGGACCTTGCGCTGGCCGATGCGGCTGGCCGAGACGTTGGCCATGCCGCCGCCGCCGAAGGTGAACACGGTCTCGGCGATGTCCTCGGCGCCGGGCACCGAGCTGGGGTGGAACTGGCCGAGGGTGCCGCGCACGGCGGTCGGCTCCTGCCCGCCGAAGGCCTGGATGGCCAGGTCGACGTCGTGGACGAGCAGGTCCCACGCGACGCCGGTGCGGATGCGGGGGGCGTACGGCGAGTGCCGGGCGGCGGTGAGGTGCACCGGCTTGTCGACGAGCGCGAGCGCGGTGACCACCGCCGGGTTGAACCGCTCCAGCAGCCCGCACAGCAGCGGCACGCCGCGCTTCTCGGACAGGCCGACGATCGCCTCGGTGTCGGCGAGGCTGCTGCAGACCGGCTTCTCGATGAGCAGTGCCTTGTCCTCGTTGAGGACCTGCTCGGCGAGGCCGTGGTGCAGCTCGGTGGGGGCGGCCACGACGACGGCGTCGACGTCGCTCAGGTCGAGCTCGGGCGTCCAGGCGGCGCCGAAGCGGTCGGCGATGTCACGGCCGGCGGCCTCGCGGGGCTCGATGATGCGGACCAGCTCGGCGCGGTCGGACTGGGCGATGACGCGGGCGTGCAGGGAGCCCATGACGCCGGTGCCGACCAGCGCGAAGCGGGGCTTGGCGGTCATGCGCCCACCGCCGCGCGGACGACCTCGATGATCCGGTCGACGTCGGCGTCGGACAGGTGGTTGTGCACGGGCAGCGAGACGCACTGCTTGACCACGCGCTCGGCGACCGGCGCGGGGTCGGCGATCACGCGGGGGTGCCGGCGGTAGCAGTCGTAGTCGTACACGGTCTTGGGGTAGTAGATGCCGCAGCCGACGCCCTGCTCGGTGAGCTTGGCGATCAGCTCGTCGCGGGTGATCGGGGCCTCGTCGCCGACCAGGACGGTGTACTGGTGCCAGACGTGCGAGCGGCCGGGCAGCTCGGACGGCGTGCGCAGGCCGGGGATGCCGGCGAGGCCGGCGTTCAGGCGGGCGGCGTTGTCCTGGCGGCGCTTGACGTTCTCGGCGTAGCCGGCCAGCTGCGGGATGGCCAGGGCGGCTTGCAGGTCGGTGAGGCGGTAGTTGTGGCCGGCGACCTCGTACTGGTAGCGCTGGCGCATGCCCTGGTTGCGCAGCACGCGCAGGCGGTCGGCGATGGCGGCGTCGTTGGTGGTGATGACGCCGCCCTCACCGGTGGTGAGGTTCTTGGTGGCGTACAGGGAGAAGGTGCCCAGGCCGAAGCTGCCGGCGCCGCGGCCGTCGATGGTGGCGCCCAGCGACTGGGCGGTGTCCTCGACCAGGCCGAGGCCGTGCTTGGCGGCCAGCGGGGCGATCTTGTTCATGTCGGCGGTCTGGCCGTAGAGGTGCACCGGCATGAGGACCTTGGTGCGCGGGCCGATGGCGGCCTCGAGCGCGGCCGGGTCGACGCAGAAGTCGTCGGCGCTGATGTCGGCGAACCGCGCGGTGGCGCCTGCCTCGAGGATGGCGTTGAGGGTGGCCACGAACGTGAACGGGCTGGTGATCACCTCGTCGCCGGGCTGCAGGTCGAGCACCTCGATGGCGGCGACGAGCGCGGTGGTGCCGTTGTTGACCGCGACGGCGTGCTCCACCCCGACGACGTCGGCAAACTCGCGCTCCAGCCGGGCGACCATCGGGCCCTGGGCGATGATGCCCGAACGGATCACCTCGACGGCCAGCTGCTCAGCCGCTTCGTCGAGTTTGACGACGGAAATCGGGATCACGGGTCTCTCCTTGTGGGTAGGGGCGGCGAGCAGCACCGTAGCAGCGGCAGAGCCTACTCGCACAGGTGGCCGCCACCACTGTGAGGCCACATCACATCGTCCTGCTGACCAGCGGCGCAACGCACTGCTGGCGGCGGGGGGACGCCTGGGCTAGGGTACTCGAATCCCCTGGTTCGATCATTCAGCGCATTAGTCGAGAGCGTTACGAAAACATGGAAACCGTGGCCAAGACCGTGACTCGGCCCGGCGCCGAGCCCCTTCCCCCCTCACCGCCCAGTCCTGAGGCCGCGCCTGAGCAGGCGCAGCGTGGGCTGCCGCGGTGGGCTTCGCTGGCGATTCGCCTGATCGTCGTCGTCACCATCGTGGCGGGTATCGCCTGGAGCATCGTCAGCCAGTGGCCGCAGGTCCGCGACACCTGGCTGGGTCTGGCCTGGGAGTCGGTGGCGCTGTCGGTGGCGGCGGCACTGGCGGGCATGTTCGCCAACTCGATGGCGTGGCGGGCCGCGGCCACGGACCTGGAGCACAAGCTCTCGGTGCCGGCCGCGCTGCAGATCTGCATGGTCGGCCAGCTGGGCAAGTACATCCCGGGCAGTGTCTGGGCGTACGTGCTGCAGATGGAGCTGGGCAAGCGCGCGGGCCTGCCCCGGGCGCGGGCGTTCCTGGCCACGCTGGTGGCGCTGGGCCTGACCGTGACCGCCGCGCTGGCGCTGGGCCTGCTGAGCCTGCCGTCGCTGCTGTCGGCGGCCGAGCACACCGACTCGGAGTACGCGGGTTCGGTGCGGGTGGCGCTGTACATCGTGGCGGTGCTGGTGCCGGTGGCGCTGGTGTGCTCGATCCCGGCGGTGCTGACGCGCCTGGTGCAGCTGGCGCTGAAGGTGCTGCGCCGCCCGCCGTTGCAGCGCCGGCTGACCTTCTCCGGCGTGGGGCGGGTCCTGGCGTGGAGCGCCCTGGGCTACTCGCTGTTCGGCGTGCACCTGTGGCTGCTGGCCAACGCGCAGGCGGCCCCGGGCGTGGACGGCCTGCTGCGCTGCATCGGCTCGTTCGCCATCGCGATGATCGTCGGGATGTTCGCGTTCCTGTCCCCGTCGGGTCTGGGCGTGCGGGAGGCGGTCCTGGTGGCCGCGCTGACGCCGTTCCTGGCCGCGACGGGCGGCGTGGGCGCGGCGATGGGCATCGCGGTCGCCTCGCGGCTGGTGTTCACGGTGGCGGACCTGCTGGGCGCCGGCGTCGCGGCGCTGGTGGCCCGGCGTGGCCTGGCGAAGGCCGCCGGCTGACGGCCGGCATCGGTACGAAAGGCCTCGGCCGCGCTGTCGCCGACAGCGCGGCCGAGGCCTTTTCAGCGGGTGTACCCGCTCAGCGGGCGAGCACGGTGGTGATGCGGGTGAACTCGTGCATCAGGTCGTAGCCGTCCCAGATCCCGGCGAAGCTGAGCGCCTCACCCAGCGGGACGATGCGGTCCACGCCGCGCCCGGCCAGCCGCCGGGCGAACGCGGTCAGCTCGGCCTCGGTGAAGCCGAAGTGGGTGACGGTCTGGTCGCGGCGCACCACGACCTCGGCCAGCTCGTCCAGCGAGCCGACCACGGCCTGCGGGAATGTGCCCACGCCCAGCCAGCGGCGCGGGATGTCCGCCGGGTGGGCCAGGTCGACGGTGGCCAGGTCGTTGCCGTCGAACCGGATGCCGGTGGCGTCGCCGGTCATGGCGAGGCCGTAGGTGGCCACCCGCTTCTCCACCGCCATCGCCGCGTCCACCTCGAACCGCTTGGCGTCGAGCACGGTGCGCAGCCGTGCCAGCAGGTCGGCGCGGGCGGCGGCGGCCTGCTCGGCCGGGCCCGCCCAGTACAGGGTGCGCGGCGAGGAGCATGCGGCCTGGTCGAACCAGTACGCGTCGTTGTAGAGCCCGCGCGCCCCGGCGTCCCGTTCGGCCTCGGACGCGCCCAGCCAGCCCGCCGCGGAGATCACGGTGAACGAGGCGCGATCGGGGAAGGTCAGGTCGCGGGCGTGCGGCGCCAGCGGGTGGCGGCGGATCTCGTGCACCGACCGGTCACCGCCCCAGATGACCCGCAGGTCGGCCGCGGCGGACAGCGCCGCCGTGACGGCGTCGTCGCGGCCGTAGGTGACCATGCGCTGGGTCTGCCGCAGCGCCGGGGCGGCGCCGTCCAGGGTCTCGTTGAGCGCGTCCAGCACCGCGTCGGCGGCCCCGGCCGAGCGCGACGAGATGCGGACCACGTTGGCGTTGCCGGCCAGCGCCGACAGCGCCCACGAGTACACGAAGATGGTGTCCACGTTGGCCGGGGGCACGTGGAAGACCAGGCCGCGCGGGAAGCGCAGCTGCCCCGGCTGGTCGGCGACCCGGGCGACGGCCTTGGCCAGCTCGCCGCGGCGCAGGAAGAACCCGAGCGAGCCCAGCTCCGGGTACCGGCGGGCCACGGCGGGCTTGAGCAGCTGGCGGGCGAACGCGACCAGGAAGTCGGTGACCCGCTCGTCGCCGACGGTCAGCGGCCCGCCCTCGGGTGTGCGGCGCACCGCCGCCAGCAGATCCTCGACCGCGACCGCGCCGCCGGCCGGGAACCGTTCGACCACCTTCGTCATGGCTTCTCCTCGTTGCGCTCGCCGGTGCCATGACCGGATCCGGGCCGGCTGGTTCGCTCGCTCACGCCGCCGCCTCCGCGAACGTGTCGCTGCAGCCGCGCGCCTCGGCCTTGGGCAGCCGGCCCAGGATGGAGAAGCGCTTGCCCGGCCAGGCGCCGTCGTCGATGCCGTGGATCACGCCCCGGTCCTCGGTGAGCAGGATGTGCCCCGGGTACGAGCGCGGCAGCGTGCTGATCACCTCGACCACGCCGGGGGTGCCGACCGGCACCTCCTCCCAGGTGCGCGGATCGCGGATGATCACGTCGGAGAAGTCGGGGCAGTACAGGCCGCCGCCGTCGGGCCCCTCCAGGAACGTCAGGCCGATCTGCTCGACCATGCCGTAGAAGTTGTGGATCCGCTGCAGGCCGGTGTCCTCGGTGAACCGCCGCCGGAACTCGGCGTTGTCCACCGCGCGGTCGGCCAGCTTCTTCCAGCCGCCGCTGTGGATCAGGATGCCGTTGCTCAGGTCGAGGCCGTTGTCGCGGGCCAGCTCGTAGAGGTAGAGCCAGGCCATGAAGGTGAAGCCGAAGATCAGGAACGGCTGGTCGCCGTGCTTGGCGAGGAACGCCTTGACCGCGTCCAGGTCGGGCTCGTCGCGCTCGTCGAGCACGAAGACGTGGTCGCGGCCGAAGTTCATCATGCCCAGCACGCCCGCGCCGCGCGCGGAGAACGAGCGGCGGTTCTTGAACAGCGACACCGTGTCCACCAGCAGCATCGGCAGGCGCTGGCCGCCGATGACGGTGCGCATGGTGGCCGACAGCATCTTCTGCTGCACCCCGGCCGCCTCGCGGTCCAGGAAGATCCGGGAGACGTCGCCGGTGGTGCCGGACGAGGTGAGCACCTTGAAGACCTCGTCTTCGGGGATGCTCTTCAGCTCGTGGTGCTTGAACAGGCGCACCGGCAGCCAGGGCAGGTCGGCCAGGGCGCCGTACCGCCGGCCGGGCCGGTGGTCCAGCGCGGCCAGCAGGCGGGCGTACTCGGGGCTGCGGGCGCGGTGGTGCTCGGTCAGCTCGACCAGCTCGGGCAGCAGCCGCGCCTCCCGCTCGGGTTGGGTGAGCGTGAAGACCGTCATGCCATGCCCTCCAGGGTGCGATAGTCGATCTTGCCGTTGGGCAGCTGCGGCAGCGCCTGCACACAACGTACGTCGAAGCCGGACCGGTGCACCTTGAGCTGCTCGGACAGCCGCCCGGCCAGCGCCTTGGCGGCGTCGTCGGCGATGCCCTCCACGAAGATCACGACCTTGTCCGGGCCGGACACCGCGACCGCGGGGCCCTCGGTGCGGACCAGCTCCTCGATGTCGTGCAGGTTGACCCGGATGCCGAAGATCTTGCCGAAGCGCTTGAGCCGGCCCTTGAGCCAGACGAAGCCGCGCTCGTCGAGGTAGCCGAGGTCGCCGGTGTGCAGGTAGCCGCCCTGGTCGTCGCCGCGCGGCAGGTCGGCCGCGCCGGTGGCGTAGCCCATCATGACGTTCGGGCCGCGGTACACGATCTCGCCGGTGACGTGCGGGTCGGCGGTCTCGGTGCCGTCCTCGGCGAGCACGGTGAACGCGCCCCCGTCCAGCGCCGGGCCGACCGAGCCGACGCTGCCGGGCAGGTCGGCCGAGGGCAGCGTGCTCATCCGGGGCGCGGCCTCGGTGCAGCCCCACATCACGTGGAAGCGCCCGCCCGAGGCGCTGATCTGCTCGTGGAAGGCGAGGATCAGCTCGTCGCGCAGCTTGCCGCCGGCCTGGGTGAGGGTACGCAGCGACGGGTGCTTGGCCGGCTTCCAGCGGATCCGGTGCAGCATCTCGTAGTTGTAGGGCACCCCGGCCAGCGAGGTCGCCCGGTGGGTGTCCACGGCCTGCCAGAACTCCCGCGCCAGCACGCCGCCGTCGACGACCAGCAGCGTCGCCCCGGCCGCGAGGTGGCTGTTCACCACGGACATGCCGTAGCTGTAGAACAGCGGCAGGCTGGTCGGGGCGGTCTCGGCGGCGTCGATGTGCAGCGCGGTGGCGATGGCGCGGGCGTTGGCCAGCACCGCCTCCCGCGACAGCCGGACGAACTTGGGGTCGCCGGTGGACCCGGAGGTGGCCAGCAGCACCGCGAGATCCGGGTGCGGGTCGGCGGCGGGT
The DNA here is from genome assembly GCF_040675365.1 of Catellatospora sp. NPDC049609. NCBI lineage: Bacteria > Bacillati > Actinomycetota > Actinomycetes > Micromonosporales > Micromonosporaceae > Catellatospora > Catellatospora sp. NPDC049609. The sequence continues at coordinate 110,961 of NZ_JBFAOU010000002.1, forward strand.
GCACCGCTGCGCGCCCAGACCCGGCCGAGCACCGGGTGTGCCAGCTCCTGGTAGTCCTTGGGCAGCGCGCACAGCTCCGCCCCGGCGCCGCCCTCGTCGAGGCCGACCACCGCGGCGGGCTGAAAGCGGGCGACGAAGTCGGCCAGCACGGCCGGGTTCAGCGCGGGGTCTAGCAGCGCGACCGGCCGGCCGGCGTGGAACGCGCCCGCGTAGCGCAGCACGGCGGCGACCGACAGGCCGCTGCGGGCGAACACCACACCGGAGGGCAGGTCGGCGTATCCGGCCGCGTGCCGGTCGACCTGCCCGGCCAGCTCCGCGCCCGCGAGCTCGGCGCCCGACGCCGCGTCGATGATCCGGGCGGTGGGGGCCACGAGCGTCATACGATCAGACCTCCGTCGACGCCGAGCACCTGCCCGGTCACGTAGCGGGCGCCGTCGCCGGCGAGGAAGCGGATGACGTCGGCGACCTCGTCGGCCTCGCCGAGGCGGCCCAGCGCGGCGGCGGCCGACTGCTTGTCGAGCACGTCGGCGGGCAGGCTCGCGGTCAGGTCGGTGCGGATCACGCCGGGCGCGACCGCGTTGACCCGGATGCCGCGCCCGCCCAGCTCACGGGCGGCGGAGCGGGCCAGCGACGCGACGGCCGCCTTGGACGCGGCGTACACGCTCTGCCCGGCCGCGCCGTAGGTGCCGACCACCGAGGCCAGTAGCACGATCGAGCCGCCCTTGCGCGGGTTGCCGTCGGCGTCGGTGCGCTTGCGGGCCATCGCCCGCGCCGCGGCCTGCACCGCGGCGACCGCACCGGACACGTTGACGTCCAGGGTGCGGCTGACGTCCTCGGCCCGGATCATGCCGAGCAGGCCGCTCTCCATGATCCCCGCGTTGACCACGAGGATGTCCAGGCCGCCGTGCTCGGCGGCGACCTGCTTGACCACGTTGCCGGTGGCCGCGAAGTCGCCGGCCTCCAGCGTCAGGGCGGTGGCACCGGTCTCGGCGGCGGCCTTGTCGGCCGCCGCCTGGTCACGGCCGGTCAGCACGACCGTCGCCCCCGCCGCCCGCAGTGCCTTGACCGTGGCCAGGCCGATGCCCCGGGTGCCCCCGGTGACCAGCGCGACCCGGCCGACCAGCTCACTCATCGACGCCGGCACCACGCAGCATGTCGGCGGCGACCTTGAACGAGGACAGGTCGATGACCTGCTCGGTGTCCAGCTCGACACCGAACTCGTCCTCGATGGCGGCGACGAGCGTCATGTGGCCCAGCGAGTCCCACTGCTCGATGTCGCGGTACTTGAGGTTCTCGACGTCGGTGCCCTCGGGAAGCTCGAGGGCGTCGACGAAGACCGTACGCAGGCGCTCGACAATGGCCATGGTGTTGCTCTCTCCTTGGTTGTACGGAAGATCTCAGAGGCTTCGGTCGTCGTCGGACGCCAGCGAGGGGCTGCCCCAGACCGGCTCGTCGCCGCGCGCCAGCGCCGCCTCGCGGCGGGCCGCGTTCTCCGCGCGCACCCGGGCGGCCTCGGCCTGGATGTGCTCCGGGTCGTAGCGCTGGAAGACGCGGGCGGGGTTGCCCGAGACGAGACTGTAGTCCGGCACGTCCTTGGTGACCACGGACAGCGGGCTGACCGTCACGAAGTCGCCGATGGTCACGCCCATCATGATCACGCTGTTGCCGCCGATGAAGCAGCCCTTGCCGATCTTCACCGGCTTGCGCTCGATCAGGTCGCTGCCGGAGTGGTTCTCCAGCATCATGTTCGCCAGCCAGCTGGAGTGGGTGAACACCAGGCAGTTGAGGCCGATGCTGGTGTGCTCGCCGATGCTCAGGCCGCCGCTGGCGTCCAGCACGGTGTTCTCACCGACCCAGCAGTGCTCGCCCATCTTCAGGTTCTCCGGGCTGACGATCTTGGTGCGCTCGCGGATCCGGGTCGACTCCGGCAGGCCCAGGAAGCGGGCCCGCTCGGCGTCGTTGAGGAACCCGCCGACGAAGTCGTTCAGGATGTTCTTGCGCAGCCGCTGGCTGCGCTCGTCGTCGCCGAACATGCTCACCGTTCCAGCATGCGCGCGAACGCGTCCAGATGTTGACGGGTGACCACGTCCAGGGTGAAGTGCGCGTAAACAAGTTCGTGCTGCCGCTTGGCGATGCGGTCGCGCTCCTGCGGGTCATCCAGCAGCCGGATGATCGCCGCGGCCAGGTCGCGCGGGTCGTCCGGGCGGGCCAGCACGAAATTGTCCCAGTTCGTCAGCTCGACGGCGGGGAAGTTGGTCTCGGTGACCGTGCCGATGGTCGCCCGGCCGGCGGCCATCGCCTCCAGGCTCGCCGTGCCGAACCCGCCGCCCTGCAGGTCGTGGGCGACGATGTCGGCCGCGGCGAAGAACGACGGCACGTCGGTCGGCGGCACCGTGCCGGTGATGATGATCGAATCGGACAGGCCCAGCTCCGCCGCCCGCTTGATGAAGGCGTCGTAGTAGACGTGGCCGACCACCATCACCTTGGCGTCGGGGTGCTTGGCGAGCACCGCCGGCAGCGAGTTGACCAGCGCCACCCGGTCGCGCAGCGGGATGACGTGGCCCAGCGAGACGATGAGCGGCCGGTCGCCGACGCCGTACTCGGCGCGGATGTCGCGCAGCGGCGGGCGCTCGAACCGGGCCGGCTCCACCGCCACCGGGATGTACTCGAAGTCGGCGGTGGTCGCCTTGTAGCGCTGCTCGCAGTAGGTGGCCGCGAGCTCGTCCATGATCACGTAGCGCGGCCGGAAGCGCCGGATGATCGGCTTGACCATGAACCTGTCCAGCATCTTGAACAGGGCCATGTACTTCGGGTCCGGGCTCTCCAGCCGGGTGTGGATGGACAGCAGCACGGGCACGTTGCGACGCCGGGCGTACCAGCCGGACAGCCAGGACAGGTCGAAGAACTGCCCGTGCTGGTGGATGACGTCCGGCTTGAACTCCTCCAGCAGCTTGAAGACCCGGCGCAGGTTGCCCGGCCGGCCCATCGCGAAGCTGATGTCGAAGTCGATCGCGAGGCCCAGCTGCGGCATCCCCCGGGCCGGCACGCGCACGACGCGGTACCCGTTGCACTCCTCCTCCGCCGGCGCGCCCTTGTACGCGGCGGTGACCACGAGGACCTCGTGGCCGGCCGCCGCGTAGCGCTCCGCGAGCGCCGCCGCCAGATGCGAGCTTCCACCTCTGCGCGGAGGGAAGAAGTTGTTGATGACCGCGATTCGCACGGCGGCTCCATTCGAGGGGGGTGGACGGTGGGGCACGCCGAGAATATGCGACTGATCAGCCTGAGCGGCCGGTCGCCTTCCCGCGCGCCGGGCGTGCCGGGGGTTCGATCAGACGATCTCGGACTTGATGAGGTCGGTCATGCCGTCGCCCACCGTGATGGTGGGCTCCCAGCCGAGGACCTCCTTGGCCCGGGTGATGTCGGCCGCGCGGCGGCTGACCAGCACCTCGCGCGGGTTGAACTGCGGCTCCACGTCCACGCCCACGGCCTTGATCAGGATGTCGGCGAGGGTGGCCACCGAGGTGTCGATGCCGGTGCCGATGTTGACCGGGACGTTGGCCTGCTCAGACTCCAGCGCCGCGACGATCGCGCGGGCGATGTCGTGCACGTGGATGAAGTCCATCGACTGCTCGCCCTTGCCGTCGATGATCGGCGGCTGGCCGGTCTTGAGGCGCTTGACGAAGTGGTTGATCACCGAGGTGTAGTAGGCGGTCGGCTTCTGGCCGGGGCCGTACACATTGAAGAAGCGCAGCGCCACCCAGCTCAGGCCCTTGCTGCGCTGGTAGAAGCCGAGCAGGTCCTCACCGGCGCGCTTGGAGATGCAGTACGGGGTGAGCGGGTCGAGCGCGTCGTCCTCGTGCATCGGCAGCTTCTTCGGGTCGCCGTAGACCGAGGCCGAGGAGGCGAACACCAGGCGGCGCACGCCGTGGTCGGCGGCGGCGGCGAACACGTTGTTGTTGCCGACCATGTTGATGTCGATCGACTCGTACGGGTCGGCCTGGCTCTTGTTGATGGACACCGCGGCCAGGTGGACGACCGACTCGCAGCCCTTCATCGCCGCGTGCACGCCGCCGCCGTAGCGGACGTCCTGCTCGACCAGCTCGACGTTGCCCGTCTTCACCAGCTCGTCGATCTTCTCGCGGTCGCCGCGCGACATGTTGTCAAAGATCCGGACCTGGTAGTCCTTCTCCAGCAGCAGCCGGACCACGTGCAGGCCGATGAAACCCGCGCCTCCGGTGATGAAGACGGTCTTCTTTGACATTGCGGACCTTTCTGGGAGGGAGAGCACGGCCGGCGGCCGCGGTGCAACAGGGGTGGGACGGCCGGAACCGTACCGTTGATCTTAGTTGGCGCGACCGGTGGCCAGCTCGTCGACGACCTGGATCAGCGTCGCGGCGACGGTCTCGACCTGGGCGTCGGTCAGGTTGGCGTGCATGGGGATGGCCAGGTGCCGCTCGAACAGGTCCGCCGAGACGGGGCACGGCGAGGTCTCGCCGTACAGCGGCTGCAGGTGCGAGGCGTACGTGCCGAAGGTGCACTGCACGCCGCGCTCGCGCAGCGCCATCGCGACCTCGCCGCGGTTGACGGCGCGGTCGAGGGTGACCACGTACGCCTGCCAGGGGTGCTCGCGGTCGGGCGCCTCGAACGGCGCGGTGATCAGCTCGTGCTCCTTGAACAGCTCGCCGTAGCGGGCGGCCACGCGGCGCTTGACCGCCAGCAGGTCCGGCAGCCGGTCCAGCTGGGCCAGCATGATCGCGGCCTGCACGTCGGAGAGCCGGTAGTTGTAGCCCAGCTCGTCGAACACCGGGATCGGCAGCTTGGACAGCTCGGCGCGGGTCAGCGCGCCCTCCACGCCGTAGGTGTGCAGCTTGCGCGCGTGCGCGGCGAGGTCCGCGCGGTCGGTGACCAGCGCGCCGCCCTCACCGGCGGTGATGCCCTTGCGGCCGTGGAAGCTGAACACGGCCACGTCGGCCAGGCTGCCGGCCGGGCGGCCCTTGTAGGTGGCGCCGGCCGAGCAGGCGGCGTCCTCCATCAGGAACAGGCCGTGCTTGTCGGCGATGGCGCGCAGCTCGTCGTAGTCGGCCGGCTGGCCGCACACGTCGACGGCGATGATGCCGACGGTGCGCGGGGTGATCAGCGACTCGACCACGGCCGGGTCGATGGTCCAGGTGTCGGGGCGCACGTCGGCGAAGACCGGGCGCGCGCCGGTCCACATCACCGAGTGGCCGGTCGCCGGGAAGGTGTAGTCGCCCACGATGACCTCGTCGCCGGGCTTGACGCCCAGCGTCAGCAGCGCCAGGTGCAGCGCCGAGCCGCAGTTGCTGGTGGTCAGCGCGTGCTGCACGCCCATCGCGGCGGCGAACCGCTCCTCGAACTTCTTGCAGGCCGGGCCGGACCCGGCGAGCCAGCCTGACGCGAACACCTCGGCGATCGCGGCGAGCTCGGGCTCGCCGACCGTGGGCTGGCCGAGGGCGATGACGTCAGGCATGTGGGACCTCCCCTTGTGAGCGACCCGAGAAGTGTAGGCCACCGGACCTGGGCGGCCGCCAGTCGGCCGGGACGCGAAATGGCCTACGATCGACGCCGTTGCCCCGGCGGAGGAGTGAAATGACTAGGTTCGTGGTGATTGGTGGCGGGATCGTGGGACTCGCGGTCGCGCATCGCCTGCTCACCGACCGTCCCGGGGACTCGGTGACGGTCGTGGAGAAGGAGGCGGGCTGGGCCGCCCACCAGACCGGCCACAACTCCGGGGTGATCCACGCCGGGGTCTACTACAAGCCCGGCAGCCTCAAGGCCACCCTGTGCAAGGCCGGCAGCGCGTCCATGGTCGAGTTCTGCCGGGAGCAGGGCCTGGCCTACGACATCTGCGGCAAGCTGATCGTGGCCACGGACCCCTCGGAGCTGCCCCGCCTGCACGACCTGCACCAGCGCTCGGTGGCCAACGGGCTGCCCGTGAAGCTGATCGACCAGGCCGAGGCCGCCGAGTACGAGCCGCACGTGGCCGCCGTCGCCGCGCTGCACGTCGCATCCACCGGCATCGTCGACTTCGGCGCGGTGTGCCGCCGCATCGCCGAGCTGCTCGCCGAGGGCGGCGCGGACCTGCGTACCGAGACCGAGGTGACCGCGGTCCGGCAGCGCGCGGGCGGGGTCGTGCTCACCACCACCAAGGGCGAGATCATCGCCGACGTGCTGATCAACTGCGCGGGCCTGCACGCCGACCGGATCTCCCGGCTGGCCGGGGTCGACACCCCGGTGCGGATCGTGCCGTTCCGCGGCGAGTACTACGAGCTCACCCCGCAGCGGCGCGACCTGGTCAAGGGCCTGATCTACCCGGTGCCGGACCCGCAGTTCCCGTTCCTGGGCGTGCACCTGACCAAGATGATCGACGGCACCGTGCACGCGGGCCCCAACGCCGTGCTGGCCACCGCCCGCGAGGGCTACTCGTGGGGCAAGGTCAGCCCGCGCGACGTGTGGGACGAGGTCAGCTACTCGGGGCTGTGGGCACTGGCCCGCAAGCACTACCGGTACGGCCTGACCGAGGTCGCCCGGTCGCTGTCGCGCAAGAAGTTCGCGGCCAGCCTGGCCCGGCTGGTGCCCGTGCTGACCGGCGAGGACATCGTGCCGGCCGGCGCCGGCGTGCGCGCCCAGGCGATCCGCCCCGACGGCGGCCTGGTCGACGACTTCCTGATCGTCGAGGCCGAGCGGCAGGTGCACGTGCTCAACGCGCCGTCGCCCGCCGCCACCAGCTCCTTCGAGATCGCCAAGCACATCGTGTCGCGGCTGCCCGCCGACCTGTCGGCCTGACGGCCGCGGCGGGCCCGGCTCACGCGGCGGACCCGGCCGGCCCGGCCCGCGCCGCGGCGCCGACCCACCCCGCGGACGGACCAGAGCAGCGGAAAGGGGCACCCGGCGGACCGGGTGCCCCTTTTTCTTGCGCGCTTACAGGTACTGGCCGGTGTTGCTGGCCGTCTCGATGGAGCGGCCCGACTCGGTGCCCTTGCCGCCGGAGACCAGCGTGCGGATGTAGACGATCCGCTCGCCCTTCTTGCCGGAGATGCGGGCCCAGTCGTCGGGGTTGGTGGTGTTCGGCAGGTCCTCGTTCTCGCGGAACTCGTCCAGGCAGGCGTCCAGCAGGTGCTGCAGGCGCAGGCCCTTCTTGCCGGAGGACAGGAACTCCTTGATCGCCATCTTCTTGCCGCGGTCCACGATGTTCTGGATCATGGCGCCGGAGTTGAAGTCCTTGAAGTACAGGACCTCCTTGTCACCGTTGGCGTAGGTGACCTCGAGGAAGCGGTTCTCCTCGGTCTCGGAGTACATCCGCAGCACCACCGAATTGATCATCGCGTGCACGCACGCCTCGGCGGAGCCACCGTGCTCGGCCAGGTCGTCCGGGGACAACGGCAGGCCGGTCAGGATGTACTTGCTGAAGATGTCCTTGGCCGCCTCGGCGTCCGGCCGCTCGATCTTGATCTTGACGTCGAGCCGGCCCGGGCGCAGGATGGCCGGGTCGATCATGTCCTCGCGGTTCGAGGCGCCGATGATGATGACGTTCTCCAGGCCCTCCACACCGTCGATCTCGCTGAGGAGCTGGGGAACGATGGTGTTCTCCACGTCCGAGGAGACACCCGAGCCACGGGTCCGGAAGATCGAGTCCATCTCGTCGAAGAACACGATCACCGGCGTGCCCTCCGAGGCCTTCTCCCGGGCCCGCTGGAAGATCAGCCGGATGTGCCGCTCGGTCTCGCCGACGTACTTGTTGAGCAGCTCCGGACCCTTGATGTTGAGGAAGTAACTGGTCTTCTTCTCCTCGCCGCGCCGCTCGGCGATCTTCTTGGCCAGCGAGTTCGCGACCGCCTTGGCGATCAGCGTCTTGCCGCAGCCGGGAGGACCGTAGAGCAGCACGCCCTTCGGCGGCCGCAGCTGGTGCTCGCGGAACAGGTCCGCGTGCAGGAACGGCAGCTCCACCGCGTCGCGGATCTGCTCGATCTGGTGCACCAGGCCACCGATGTCGTGGTAGTCGACGTCGGGCACCTCTTCGAGGACCAGGTCCTCGACCTCGCTCTTGGGGATGCGCTCGTAGGCGTAAGCCGACCGGGGCTCGATCATGAGCGAGTCGCCCGACCTCAGCAGTCCGCCGATGAGGCCTTCCGCCAGGAACACGATCCGCTCCTCGTCGGCGTGCGAGACCACGAGTGCGCGGTCCCCTCCGTCGAGGATCTCCTTGAGCATGACCACCTCGCCGGCCCGCTCGAAACCGAGCGCGTCGACGATGTTGAGGGCGTCGTTGAGCAGGACTTCCTGCCCACGCTGCAGTGCGTCGACGTCCAACGACGGCGACACCGCCACCCGCAGCTTGCGCCCGCCCGTGAAGACGTCCACCGTGCCGTCCTCGTGCCGCGCGAGGAAGACGCCGTACCCGCTGGGCGGTTGCGCCAGCCGGTCGATCTCCTCCTTGAGCGTCACGATCTGGGCGCGCGCCTCCTTGAGCGTGGCCACCAGTCGCTCGTTGTTCTCCGTGAGCCGCGACAGCTGGGCCTGAGTCGCGGCAAGCCGCTCCTCCAGCTGCCTCACGTGCCGCGGGCTCTCACTCAACTTGCGCCGCAACAGGGCGAGCTCCTCTTGCAGGAACGCGACCTGAGTGGAGAGATCGTTGGCTTCCTTCTCCCACCGCGCGGCGCGCGCATCCGCGTCGTCGCTCTTTGCCACGTCCCACCTCCCCGGGGGTGTCCTCCCGCCGGTCCTACCTCGTTCGGCCGACGTTTAGGGTGCTCCTAACACTAGCGGCTGATCGCCTCAGTTGAACCCTCCCGACACCCCCGTACCCAAGAACTCGATCGAGAATCTGGCCGTGCGGCCGACCTCCCCCGCGTCCGCGCGGGGCGGGGCGCTAGGGTCGAGGGCGTGAGTGAGCTCAGGGTGCGAGTAGATCAGGACCTCTGCACAGGCGACGGCCTGTGCGTGCAGTACGCCCCCGAGGTGTTCGAGTTCGACGTAGACGGCCTCGCCTACGTCAAGGACGACTCCGGCGAACTGCTGATGACCCCCGGCGCGACGGTGGAGATCCCCGCCCACCTCCGCCTCGAGGTGATCGACGCCGCCCAGGAGTGCCCCGGCGAGTGCATCCACATCCAGCGCACCCACGACGGCACCCCCCTTTCCGAGGAAGAACGCGCCGCCCTCCGCTGACCTTCCCGCCCCACCGCCTCTCCCGCGCCGATCTTGCGCGAACTGTGGGTGCGACACGCCCAAACCCGGACAAAATCCCCCGCCGAACTGCAAGATCGTCGCGATCTTGGCGGTCGGGGGCGAAGCCTCCGTCGGGCATGATCGCTGGATTCGGTCAGAACCCGCAGTGTGACCGCACTTTCTGACCCGAAACAACGATCATGCCCGCGAGCCCGCCGCCCAGCGGCCCGCGCGCCCCGGCAGCGGCGGCGCCGCCGGGGTGGCGGCTACAGCATCGGGCGGCCGGCGAGCGAGGCTACGAGCTGGGCGAACTCCTCCAGCCGGGCGATCTGCCCGGCGCCGCCGTCCTCCAGGGTCTTGCCGAAGCGCAGCGCGTCCTGCCGGACCACGTGGTGCGGGTCGTCCAGCGGGTGGCCGTTGTTCGACTCATCCAGCGAGCTGAGCAGCAGGTACACGTCGACGCTGTCCACCCGCAGGTGGTTGGCGGCGGTCCGGCTCAGCCGCCGCCGGCACCCCACCTCGGTGATCACCGACAGCGGCACCACGCGCAGCGAGGAGATCATCGAGCCCGCCGGCCCGTCCCCGGGCGCGACGTCCTCGCCGTGCCACAGCAGCAGCCGGGAGCCGTCGCAGACGACGACCTCCTGCCACACGCCGTTGAACTCGTTGACGAAGCGCTCCAGCGTGAACCCGAGCACCTGGGTGCCGCGCAGCACGCCCTCCAGGGCGTCCAGGGCGACCTCGGGATCGCGCAGGTAGGCCCGCGCCGCCGAATCCAGGTCCGGGTACGGCGACCAGTCGGGGAACACGGCCGGGGGCACGTTCACGGGTCCTCCTACTCCCAGACCTCGTCGGCGACGGCGTCCGGCTCCGGCGCGGGCGCCGGGGCGGTGGCCTGCTTGCGCAGCTCGTACGCCTCCCGGCCCTTGCTGGGCTTGCGCCGGCGCGGCGGCGCGGTGACGCCGGGGGCCAGCTTGCGCGCCCGCACCAGGAACGCGGTGTGCGCGATCATGCGGTGGTCCGGGCGCACCGCCAGGCCGTCGGCGTGCCAGTCGCGCACCAGCGACTCCCAGGCCAGCGGCTCGGTGAAGCCGCGCTCACGCAGCGCCTCGACCAGCTCGGACAGCTGCGGCGTGGTCGCCACGTAGCCGATGAACACGCCACCGGGCAGCAGCGCCTGCTCGACCATGTCGAGGGCGTCCCACGGGGAGAGCATGTCCAGGATGATCCGGTCGAAGCCGGTCTCGGCGTTGTCGGCGACGTCGCCGACGTGCAGGTGCCAGGACGGCATGGACGGGTCGGCGGGCTTGCCGTCGGGCGCCCAACTGGTGCCGAACCAGTTCTGCACGTTCTTGCGGGCCACGGCGGCGAAGTCGTCGCGCAGCTCGTACGACCACAGCTGCCCCTCGGGCCCCACCGCCCGCAGCAGCGAGCAGCTCAGCGCGCCGGAGCCGACGCCCGCCTCCAGCACCTTCGCGCCGGGGAAGACGTCGCCCATGGCCACGATCTGCGCCGCGTCCTTGGGGTAGATGACCTGCGCGCCGCGGGGCATGGACAGCACGTAGTCGGCCAGCAGCGGGCGCAGCGCCAGGTACGCGGTGCCGCCGGTGGAGGTCACCACGCTGCCGTCGGGCCGGCCGATGAGGTCGTCGTGGGCGAGGATGCCCCGGTGGGTGTGGAAGGCCTTCCCCGGTTCGAGCACGATGGTGTGCATCCGGTTCTTGGGGTCGGTCAGCTGCACCCGGTCACCGGCGGTGAATTCGCCACGACGCTGCGGCGTCGGATCGGTGGTCATTTGCGTCTGGTTCCTGTCTACGGTCAGCGTCCGGCTTTCATCGCCGCGGGGTCGAGCACCTGCACCACGTCCATGACGGTGAGCACGCCCACCACATCTTCCCCGTCGACGACGAGGTAAGGAGTGGCCGGGTCCCCACGCAGGAGCTTGATCACGTCGGCCCCGCGGGCGGCCGACGGGATGGTCGCCACCGCGTCGATGCCGCGGGCCAGCGTCTCCACGGTCACCCAGGGCCGGCGCTGCTCCGGCACGGCCGCGGCGGCCTCCGGCACGACCAGCGCGGTCAGCCGGCCGGCCGGGTCGGCGACGCCCAGCACCGGCGCGGCGTGCCCGGCCTCGGCCGCGCGGCGCGACGCCTCGGCCAGCGAGGTGCCGGCCGGCACCACGAACAGCGGGCGGGCCAGGCGCACCGGGTCGACCAGCGGGTAGCGCCGGCGCACCCGGGCGGTCATCACCGCACCGGCCGCGCCCTGCCAGATGCTGAACGCCACGAACAGGCCGAAGATCAGGCCGAACCACTCGTACCAGCCGGTGGCGTACAGCGCCGCCGCGGCCAGCGCGGTGCCGATCGCCACGATCCGGCCGGACCAGCCGGCCACCAGCAGGCCCGCGTCGCGGTCGCCCTTGATGCCCCAGACCAGCGCGCGCAGCGCCCGGCCCCCGTCCAGCGGCCAGCCGGGCAGTGCGTTGTACACCGCCACGATGATGTTGCACAGCGCGAGCTGGAACGCGATCTGGTCGAGCACGGTGCCGTTCGGCAGCGCCAGCGTCGCGATCACGGAGAAGACGCCGAGCAGCGCGGACACGCCCGGCCCGGCCAGCGCGGTGGCCATCTCCACGCCGGGGCGGGGCGAGTCGTGGTCGAACTCGGTGTACCCGCCGAGCAGGTCCAGGGTGATGCCCTTGACCCCGATGCCGTAGTAGCGGGCGGTCAGCGCGTGCCCGAGCTCGTGTAGCAACACCGACAGCAGCAGGCACGCGACGAAGCCGAGCCCGGCCAGGTAGCGGGTGGGGCCGGTGAGGTCGAGCACGTTGCCCAGGCCCTCGCCGTACCAGAAGGTGATGAACACCGACATGACGACCCAGGAGACGCTCAACCGAAGTGGGAAGCCGAAGATCCGGCCGACCTGGAAGCCTGATCGCCGCTCGCCACGCGAAGCGGACTTGGGTGTCGAATCGGTCACTGCGTCATCTCCATCGTGACCATGCTAAGCCGTGCGGCACGCGAACCGAGTCGTACCGCTCCCCTACTGTGTGGGTCATGACCGAGCAGGTGCCCTCCGAACACGCATCGTCACCGAGTGCCGCCCCGGCGCCCGGCGAGACGGCGGTTCGCCCCCTCCCCTCGCTGTCCCCGTCACGAGCGGCGGACTTCAAGACCTGTCCCCTGCTCTACCGGTTCCGCAGCATCGACCGCATCCCCGAGCAGCCCACCGCGGAGCAGGTGCGCGGCACGCTGGTGCACGCCGTGCTGGAGAAGCTGTTCGACTCCCCCGCCGGGCAGCGCACCCGGCCGCTGGCCGAGGAGCTGGTGGAGCCGCAGTGGGAGCGGCTCGTCGCCGAGCAGCCCGAGTTCGGCACGATCTTCGACCTCGACGGGGCGATGACCCGCGAGCAGTTCCTCGGCTCCGCGCAGGAGCTGCTGGGCGGCTACTTCGCTGTCGAGGACCCGCGCCGGCTGGAGCCCGCCGAGCGCGAGCAGTTGATCGAGGCGGTGCTGGGCGGCGAGGGCGAGCAGCAGCTGCTGATCCGCGGCTACATCGACCGGCTGGACGTGTCGCCGGGCGGCGACCTGCGGGTGGTCGACTACAAGACCGGCGGCGCGCCGCGGGAGGCGTTCGAGGCGCGGGCGCTGTTCCAGCTGAAGTTCTACGCCCTGGTGCTGTGGCGCACCCGCGGCGTGGTGCCGCGCGTGCTGCGGCTGCTCTACCTCAAGGACGCCGAGGTGTGCGACTACACGCCCGACGCCGAGGAGCTGACCCGGTTCGAGAAGACGCTGTTCGCGCTGTGGCGGGCGATCGAGAACGCGATCGCGACGCAGGACTTCCGGCCCAAGCCGAGCAAGCTGTGCGGCTGGTGCAGCCACCAGGCGCGCTGCCCGGAGTTCGGGGGCACGCTGCCGCCGTTCCCGCAGCAGGCCACCGCGCAGACGGTGGACAGCCGGCAGGCCCGGCTGCTGGCGGCCCAGCCGGAGGGGTGACCCGGCAGGGTAGCCTCGCCGGGTGCCCCTGACCCCCGTGCCGTTCTATCTCCGCAGGTGGAGGTCCATCTCGTGGACCCCGCTGCAGGCGGACGCGGCGCTGGCCGGTGGGCTGTTCGTGGTGCAGGTGCTGCTGGCGTACGCCCAGCCGTCCTGGCGGCTGCACACCGACCTGATCACGTTCGTCTGGGGCGCGGTCACCCTGATCCCGGTGGTGCTGCGGCGCACGTTCCTGTGGCTCGCGATCGGGCTGACCACCGTGTTCACCGCGGTCGGCCTGCTCGCGCCGGAGTCGCTGCTGGGCGGGCAGGGCGTGGCGCTGTGGGTGCTGGCGTACACCGTCGCGGCGTACGAGCGCTGGTGGCGGGCGGTGCTCGGCACGGCGATGCTGTGGCTGGTCAACGACCTGATCTGGGTATGGGCGTACGACCACGACCTGATGCGCGACGCCGAGGGCGGCCAGCTCATCTCGATGTCGGCCGGCATCGTGGTCAACCTCGCGGTGATGGTGATCACGTTCCTGGCCGGGCGCACCGTGCGGGCCCGCCGCGAGGCGTCGGCGGCGCTGGCCGAGCGGGCGCTGGCCGCCGAGGCCAACCAGCAGGCGCACGCCGAGCAGGCCGTCGCCGAGGAGCGCCGCCGGATCGCCCGCGAGCTGCACGACGTGGTGGCGCACCACGTCAGCGTCATCGGCGTGATGTCCACCGGGGCGCGGCGCATGCTGCACCGCGATCCGGCCGCCGCCGACGAGGCGCTGGCCACCATCGAGCAGACCAGCCGGACCACGTTGCGGGAGCTGCGGCGGCTGCTGTTCGTGCTGCGGTCGGAGAGCGCGCAGGCCGACGACGCCGACGGGCGCAGCCCGCAGCCGGGCCTGGCCGGCCTGCGCACGCTGGTGGACCAGGTGTGCGAGGCGGGCCTGTCCACGTCGCTGCGTGTCGAGGGTGATCCGGCCGAGGTGGACCCGGGCGTGGCGCTGACCGCGTACCGGATCGTGCAGGAGGCGCTGACCAACTCGCTCAAGCACGCCGGGCAGGCCCGCGCCGAGGTGCGGCTGGCCGTCGACGGGCGCGAGCTGACCATCGAGGTGTTCGACACCGGCCGGGGACCGCACACGCGTACCCTCTCCGCAGACGGGATCACGGGCGGCACCACCGGCCACGGCCTGCTCGGCATGCGCGAGCGGGTCGCGGTGTACGGCGGCGCGCTGCGCACCGGGCCCCGTCCGGGCGGCGGTTTCCGGGTGCATGCGCGGATCCCGCTGGAGCAGGCGGGCCTCGCCGGTGCGGCGGCCCCCGAGACGGAAGCGGAGATCGCAGGGTGAAGCCGATCCGGGTGCTGCTCGCCGACGACCAACCCCTGCTGCGCAGCGGGTTCCGGATGGTGCTGGGCGCCGAGCCCGATCTGGACATCGTGGGCGAGGCCGCCGACGGCGCCGAGGCGGTGGACCTGGCCCGGCGGCTGCTGCCCGACGTGGTGCTGATGGACGTACGCATGCCGCGCCGCGACGGGGTCGCCGCGACCCGCGACATCACCGCGGCGAAGCTGCCGGTGCGGGTGCTCATCCTGACCACGTTCGACCTGGACGACTACGTGGTGGGCGCGCTGCGCGCCGGGGCCAGCGGCTTCCTGGCCAAGGACGTGCCCGCCGACGAGCTGGTGACGGCGATCCGCACGGTGGCGGCGGGCGAGGCGGTGGTCGCGCCGCGGATCCTGCGCCGGCTGCTGGACCGCTTCGCGGGGCTGCTGCCCGACCCGGAGGCGACCGTGCCGCACTCGCTGAGCACGCTGACCGAGCGCGAGCGCGAGGTGCTGGTGCACGTGGCCCGGGGTCTGTCCAATGCGGAGATCGCGCGGGCGCTCACGGTGAGCGAGACCACGGTCAAGACGCACGTCGGGCACATGCTGACCAAGCTGGGCCTGCGCGACCGGGTGCAGGCCGTGGTCCTGGCGTACGAGACGGGGCTGGTACGACCCGGCTCTCCTACCTGAGGAGGAGAGCCCGGCCGGCAAGACCGTTCCAGGGTCTGAGGGAGGGCCGGACGGACGCTGACAGCCTGTGGGACATGACTTCTCAGGTTTCCGACGCGGCCGCCGCGGGTGCCGGCGCCGCCGCCCGCGCCGCCGATCTCTGGAAGGTGTACGGCTCCGGCGAGGCTCAGGTGGTCGCGCTGCGCGGCGTGAACGTCGAGCTCGAGCGCGGGCGTTTCACCGCCATCATGGGCCCCTCCGGCAGCGGCAAGTCCACCCTCATGCACTGCCTGGCGGGCCTGGACACGGCCACCAGGGGCCATCTGACCATCGGCGACACGACCCTGAACGGCCTGGACGACGGCGGGCTGACCCGGCTGCGCCGGGACAAGGTGGGCTTCATCTTCCAGCAGTTCAACCTGCTGCCGACGCTGACGGCGGAGGAGAACATCCTGCTGCCGCTGGCCATCGCCGGGCGCAAGCCCGACCCGCAGTGGTTCCAGACGGTGATCACCACGGTCGGGCTGGGCGACCGGCTGCACCACCGCCCCAGCCAGCTCTCCGGCGGCCAGCAGCAGCGCGTGGCCTGCGCCCGGGCCCTGGTGGCCCGGCCCGAGGTGATCTTCGCCGACGAGCCGACCGGCAACCTGGACAGCCGCTCCGGCGCCGAGATCCTGAACTTCCTGCGCCGCAGCGTCACCGAGCACGGCCAGACCATCGTCATGGTCACCCACGACGCCAACGCCGCGAGCTTCGCCGACCGGGTCATCTTCCTCGCCGACGGCCAGATCGTCGACGAGCTGACCAGCCCGACCGCGGACGCGGTGCTGGACCGGATCAAGCGGCTCGACGCCGCCCCGGCGGCATCGGGGGCCACCGAATGATCAAGGCAAGCCTGCGCGGGCTGCTGCAGCGCAAGCTGCGGCTGTCGCTGGCGCTCATCGCCATCGTGCTGTCGGTGGGCTTCCTCGCCGGCAGCCTGGTCCTGTCCGACACCCTCAACGCGCGGTTCGCGTCGCTGTTCAGCACCATCAACGCCAACGTCGCGGTGGTCGTGCAGCCTGCGGACCCGCAGGCGGTCGAGCCGCCCCGGCTCACCACCGACCAGCTGCGCACCCTGTCCGAGGTCGACGGCGTGCGGGTCGTCTCCCCCGACGTCAGCGCCCAGGGCGTGACGCCGTTCCGCGCCGGCGACGGCGAGCCGGTCACCGCCAACACGATGCTCGGCTTCGGCGTGGACGGCCGGGACGACCCGCTGGGCCTGGTCGAGCTGCGCGAAGGCCGCTGGCCGCAGGCGGCCGACGAGGTGACGGTCACCGCGTACACCGCCGAGCTGGCGCGGGTGAAGACCGGTGACTCGCTCAAGGTGTACCTGCCGGTGCTGAACGAGCCGCGCACGTTCACGGTGGTCGGCGTGGCCGGCTACGCCGGCGGCCGGGACAGCCTGGCCGGCGAGTCGGCGGTGATGTTCCAGGAGGCATTCGCGCAGCAGACGTTCTACGGCGCGACCGGGCTCTACGCCGGGGCGTCGTTCGCCGCGGACGAGGGCGTCTCCGACACCGAGCTGAAGAAGCGCATCGGCGAGCGGCTGCCGGACGGGTTCAAGGCGGTCACCGGACAGGAGAGCAGCGAGGAGCAGTCGGCGCAGGTCGGCGTGCTGTTCGACTTCATCAAGTACATCCTGATCGGCTTCGCGGTGCTCGCGGCCGTGGTCGGCGTGTTCCTGATCTTCAACACGTTCAACATCATCGTCGCGCAGCGCACCCGCGAGCTGGCGCTGCTGCGCGCGCTGGGCGCGAGCTGGGGCCAGGTCGCCGGGTCGGTGCTGCTGGAGGCGCTGGTGGTCAGCGTGCTCGGCGCCACGATCGGCCTCGGCATCGGCATCGGCCTCGGCGCGTGGGTGGAGAACCTGCTGGTCGGCGAGTTCGCGCTGCCCAGCGCGGGCATCATCGTCGAGCCGGTCACGGTCCTGCTGGCGTACGCGCTGGGCGTGCTGGTGACGCTGATCGCCGCGTTCGTGCCGGCGGTGCGGGCCTCGTCGGTGCCGCCGGTCGCGGCCATGCGCGACGTGGTGCGCCCGGACAAGTCGCTGGTCGCGCTGTCGGTCGTGGGCGCGGTGCTGGCGGTGCCGGGCCTGGCCCTGGTGCTTACCGGTGCGCTCGTGGACCTGGGCGGCACCGCGTTCCTGGTGCTGGCGGCCGGGGCGGTGCTGCTGTTCGTGGGCACCCTGCTGCTCTCGCCGCTGCTGGCCCGGCCGGTGGTGCGCGGGCTCGGGGCGCTCATCGGCCGCGGCTCGGCGGGCAGGCTCGGCGTACGCAACGCGGTGCGCAACCCGCGCCGCACCGCCGTCACCGCCGCCGCGATCATCATCGGCGTCACCGTGATCGGCACCGCCGCGACCGTGGTCCAGTCCTTCAAGACCAGCCTGGAGGACATCATGGGCGACAGCATCGGCGTGGAGGTGATGATCCAGGCGAGCGTCACCGCGGCGCCCGACGGCCGGCAGGGCTTCAACCCCAAGGCGCTGGACCAGGTGCGCGCCATCCCCGGCGTGAAGGAGGCCGCGGCCTGGCACTTCGACGCGCTCGGGGTGAGCGTGGCCGGGCAGCCGCAGGCGTTCGGCATCTTCGCCACCGACCTGGCTCAGGCGGACCGGATGTTCCCGATCGACGCCGTCGACGGCTCGATCCGGACCCTGGCCGCGCAGGAGCTGGCGCTCGACGACAACACCGCCGAGACGCTCAAGCTCAAGGCCGGTGACCGGACGCCGGTGGTGATCGGCGGGGTGACCCGCGACTACACCGTGGTCGCCGTGTACGAGGCGACGCCGATCATCCAGGGCATCCTGGTCGGCCTGCCCGCGGTGGACGACTTCCCGGGGCCGCTGGCGTTCCAGGGCTTCGTCTCGCTGCACGAGGGCGTGGACGCGGCGCCGGTGGTCGCGCAGATCGAGAACATCATGAAGGACTATCCCGGCGTCACGGTCGGCGACCGGCAGTCCTACGTGCGGCAGGCGACGCAGAGCTACGACCTGCTGCTGACCGTGGTGGAGTGGCTGCTGATCGTGGCGCTGGCCATCGCGGTGCTGGGCATCCTCAACACCCTCGTGCTCAGCATCGTCGAGCGCACCCGCGAGCTGGGCCTGGTGCGCGCGGTCGGGCTGAGCCGGACCGGGCTGGTCTGGATGGTGACCGTCGAGTCGGTGCTGATCGCCGTCTTCGGCGTCGCCCTCGGGTTGGCTCTCGGGGTCGGTCTCGGGGCCGCGTTCACCAAGGCGCTGATCACCATCGAGTTCGCCTCGGTGATCGCGATCCCGTGGCTGGACCTGCTGCTGTATCTCGCGATCGCGGTCGCGGCCGGCATCGGCGCGGCGGTGCTGCCGGCCCGGATGGCGGCCCGGCTCAACGTGCTGGAGGCCATCTCGTACGAGTGAGGGCCCGTCCGGGTCAGGGGCGACCCTGACCCGGCCCTGGGTGGCTTACCCCGCGTCAGGAACCGGGGAGGGTTCACCCCACGGGTCGAGGGATCCGCTCCCGGCCGCCCCGACGATGAGTACACCGGCCGGTCCGCATGCCCCGCCTTGGCAGCGCGGACCGGTCGGTCCACTGTCGTCCGGCCGAGGAAGGACCTCTTGACATCTCCCCCAGCCGAAGCAGGGGGATTCGACCCTCGCGGGTTGAACTTTCTGCTTCCCAGCCCGTTGCCGACCTGGGTTACCAGCAAGGAGCGGTCAACCGCCCATCGGTCCTACACAAGCTCCACAGACCTGACTTCCCGCCAGCCCGGCGGTAGGCCCGACCGGCTTGGTTATCGCCGGCCAGGCTCCAACAAATTAGCACACCTGTTCGCTTCCGCGACACCGGCGGGTGCCGGATTCGCCCTGGCGGCGAACCGGCTTTTCCTGGCCTGCTCCGCAGGCGTTCCGTTTCCTCTCCGGCCTGAGGGCCGGAGTATCCCCGGAGGCATTCGATGACCACAGCAGCCCCGCCCCTGACCCGCCAGCGTGTGGAGACCGCCGCCGCCCGCGCCACCGGCCTGTGGAAGGTGTACGGCTCCGGCGAGGCGCAGGTCGTCGCGCTGCGCGGGGTCGACGTCGAGCTCGACCGCGGCCGCTTCACCGCGATCATGGGCCCGTCCGGCTCCGGCAAGTCCACCCTCATGCACTGCCTGGCCGGCCTCGACGCGGTCAGCCGCGGGCAGGTGCACGTCGGCGACACCGAGCTGACCGGCCTGAACGACGCCGGGCTGACCCGGCTGCGCCGCGAGAAGATCGGCTTCATCTTCCAGCAGTTCAACCTGCTGCCGACGCTGACGGCGGAGGAGAACATCCTGCTGCCGCTCGCGATCGCCGGTCGCAAGCCGGACCAGGAGTGGTTCCGTACGGTGATCGACACGGTGGGCCTGGGCGACCGGCTCAAGCACCGCCCCAACCAGCTCTCCGGCGGCCAGCAGCAGCGCGTCGCGTGCGCCCGCGCGCTCGTCTCCCGGCCCGAGGTCATCTTCGCCGACGAGCCGACCGGCAACCTGGACAGCCGCTCCGGCGCCGAGGTGCTGGCCTTCCTGCGCCGCAGCGTCACCGAGTACGGCCAGACCATCGTCATGGTCACCCACGACGCCAACGCGGCGAGCTACGCCGACCGGGTCGTGTTCCTGGCCGACGGGCAGATCGTCGCCGAGCTGACCGCGCCCACCGCGGAGTCCGTCCTGGACACGCTCAAGAGCCTGGACCGCACCGCACCCGCCGGGGCTGAGCACTGATGCTGCGCGCCACCCTCAAGAGCCTGCTCGCCCGCAAGCTGCGCCTGGTCCTGTCCGGCCTGGCCGTGCTGCTGGGCGTGATGTTCGTGTCCGGCTCGTTCGTGCTGACCGACGCGCTGGGCCGCTCGTTCGACAACATGTTCTCCTCGGCGATGGCCGAGACCGATGTGCTGGTCGCCGCCGATCCCGCCATCGACGTGTCGGAGCTGGAGGGCGAGGCCGTGCCCGGCCTGCTCACCGCCGCCGACCGCGACGCCGTCACGGCCGTGCCCGGCGTGGCCGGGGTCGTCGGCGAGGTGCAGGCCGACGGCGCCCGCGTCATCGGCGCCGACGGCAAGGTCGTCACCTCGTTCGGCCCGCCCCGCTTCGGCGCCAACTGGACCGGCGAGACCGGCGGGCTGGAGCTGCGCTCCGGCCGCGGCCCTAGCGCCGACGACGAGATCGCCATCAACCAGACGCTGGCCGAGCTGAGCAGGCTCAAGGTCGGCGACCGGGTCGGCGTGCTCACCACCAAACCCAAGCAGACGTTCACGCTGGTCGGCATCTTCGGCTACGAGGGCGGCCTGCCCGGCCGCGGCCCGGTGCACGAGGTCCGGTTCACCGAACCCGTCGCGCAGGAGCTGATGCTCGGCGCGCCCGGGGCGTACACCAGTCTCAGCGTCACCGCCGCGGCCGGCACCGACCCCGCCGCCCTGCGCGACGCGATCCGCGCGAAGCTCGGCGACGGGTACGTCGTGCAGACCGGCGCCGAGGCCGCCGCGGCGATCGCCGACGGCTTCAAGGAGGCCCTGTCCTTCTTCAACAACATCCTGCTCGGCTTCGCGGGCGTCGCCCTGTTCGTGGGCACGTTCCTGATCCTGAACACGTTCTCGATCATCGTGGCGCAGCGGACCAGGGAGCTGGCCCTCAGCCGCGCGCTGGGTGCGAGCCGCCGCCAGGTCATCGGCTCGGTCATGGTCGAGGCGCTGGTCATCGGGCTCGTCGCCGCGGTGCTCGGCCTCGCCGCGGGTGTCGGCGTCGGCGCGCTGCTGGCCGACCTCGCCGCGAGCTTCAGCAGCCTGGTGCTGGCCGGGATCGGGCTGCCGCTCGCCGCCGTGATCAGCGCGTTCGCGGTGGGCATCGGCGTCACGATGATCGCCGCGCTGCTGCCCGCGGTGCGGGCCTCGCGGGTGCCCCCGGTGGCCGCGCTGCAGGAGGTCGCCACCCCGGACCGCCCGCTGACCAAGCTCACCGTCAGCGGCGCCGTGGTCGGCGCGCTGGGCGGCGGCGCGATCGCGTACGGCCTGGCCAGCGACGACGACCCGGTGATGTGGCTGCTGCTGGGCGGGGTGCTGACCGCGTTCATCGGGGTCGCGCTGCTCAGCCCGGCGCTGGCCCGCCCGGCCGTGTCCGTGCTCGGCCGGCTGTTCTCCTGGTCGGTGCCGGGCAAGCTGGGCCGGCTCAACTCCGGCCGCAACCCGCGCCGCACCGCGATCACGGCCGCCGCGCTGATGGTCGGCGTCGCCCTGATCACCGGCGTGAACACCATCATCACCTCGGCCGAACGCAGCCTGCGCGGCGACGCCACGGACGCGTTCCAGGCCGACCTGATCATCTCCGGGCAGGAGTCGCCGGGGATGATGCCGACCTTCGACGAGGCGCTGCTGCCGAAGATGCGCGAGCTGGCAGGGGTCCGCTCGGTCGCCGCCGAGTACAACGAGCAGGCGGTCATCGAGGGTGAGCCGCGGATGGCCACCGCGGTCACCGACCTGCCCACCATCGCGCGGGACTTCTCCCTGGTCGCCGCGGCCGGCTCGCTGTCGCAGCCGGGTCCGGGCGAGGTCGTCGTCGGTGAGTCGTACGCCGCCGAGGCCGGGCTGTCCGTCGGCGGCACGGTCACCGCGCGCCTGCCCCGCGGCGAGCCGACCACGTTCCGGATCATCGGCACCTACCAGGCGACGCCGTTCTACGGCGGGTTCATCTTCGGCCCCGACATCGTCGCCGGGATGCGCACGCCGCAGCCGTCCTTCGCGTACGTCCGGCTCGCCGACGGCGCCGACGCGGCCGCCGCCCGCAAGGGCCTGGAGGCGCTGCTCGTCGACAGCCCCGAGATGCTGGTCGAGGACACCGGGGAGTTCCTCGACCGGGAGCTGGGCGAGACCGCGCAGCTGCTGCTCATGATCCAGGTGCTGCTGGGCCTGGCCATCCTCATCGCGGTGCTGGGCGTCGTCAACACCCTGGCCCTGTCGGTGCTGGAGCGCACCCGCGAGCTGGGCCTGCTGCGGGCCATCGGCCTGAGCCGGGCGGCGACCATGCGCATGGTCACCGTGGAGGCCGTCGTCATCACGGTCTTCGGCGCGCTGCTCGGCGTCGCCGTCGGCGTCGGACTCGGCGCCGCCGTGGTCCAGGGCCTGGCCGCCGACGGCCTGAAGGAACTGTCCATCCCGTGGTCCCAGGCCGGCGTCTACCTGCTCCTCGGCGCTCTGGTCGGCGTACTCGCCGCGATCCTGCCCGCCATCCGCGCCGCCCGCATCAACGTCCTGACCGCCATCGCCCACGAATAAGACCCACCTCCGGGGGATGAAAAGGAAGGGCACCTTCTTAACGCCATAGGGGGTCGACGTGGATCCGCATCACCCAACCCACGTAGGACCCTGACGTACATCGAGCAAGTTCAAGTCGACGGTCCTCGATGGCGGGCAAGTAGCCGCACGCATACGTAGCACAAATCGGTGCATGGTCGGCGCCAGCCAGTTGCACTCTGGCGCCGACCACCTTTGGTAGAGTTTAGCCCGACTTGCGTTGCCTAGGTTCACGCCCAACCTGCGTTGATGCGCTGCTTAAAGATCCTGATCTTCGTGGGCATCACCAGCACGAAGAACTGTCGGCGGTTGAAGTAGATCTCGTAGTCCATGCGGACGCGTCCTCGGGTAGGCGTGTCCAACACTGTCTGACCAGCGATGATCGGGCCCGAAGGGTTGCCAGAAAGCACGCTGTGGGCATCGCGGGCAATTTCTGAGGAGTCGATGGGGATGCGTGAAGGCACGCAGCCGGCGATCGCCCCGAACTTCGCTCGGAACGTTGCCGACTCCAAGGTCTGGAGCACGACCATGCAGGTGCGCCCGCCAGGGTGGTTGGTGTACTTGCCGAGTGTGAACAGCGCAAGATCGTCGTGGGCTGCCTCGACGTAGCGTCGGATCGAGGCGTGTCGCGATGCCTGGTAGACGTCGGCGAGGTCCACCGGAACAGCCAAGCTGGGCTGCACGGAATGTGCCTGCTCGGTGAATCGATCGAGGTTGAATAGGAGCGCAGCGCTGAACGCGTTGGCTTCCGCCTCCAACTCGTCAAGCGTGTCCAATCGAAGTGTCGTCTTGTCCTCGCCGTAGTACGCATCGCGGTGCCACGGGAGCCCCTCATGGCCAAGTTCATGGCCATGGGTGAAACGGCGGCGAGGCACTTCCAGCGACATGTCGATGTAGATCGTCTTGCGGCGGACGTCGAGCGCTCCGAGAAGCTTGCCCATGAGCTTGGGGAACCTGGCGAGCAGGGAGGGCGGGACCTCGTCACCAAGGGCGTAAAGGTCCTCTGGCTGGTGAAGTTCCAGCGCGGCCGTTACGTCTTCCAGCGGGGTGGGGGTCTTGCCGAGAGCCTGCGCCGCTACCAGTGCGCCGCGCGCATAGCGCTCGATGTGCAGGCGCCGGTCGGTGGGAAGTTCGAGAACGGCCACGGTGTCCTATCGACCTTTCTTTTTATGCCGGAGGTATGCCGCGTACTCCAGCAGGGCCTGTTGTTCCTCTTCGTCGAGGTCGGCGATCAAGTGCAAGGGAAAGCCGCTGAGTGCGGGTGCTTCCTGCGCTTTCTCGTCTGGAACTCGGTGTCCAACCCTCAGTAGAAGGTCGCGGTAAGACAGTTGGTACACCTGTGCGATTTCGTACAGAATTCCTGGGGATGGCCTGCCGATGAGGCCCTTCTCGATCTGGCTCAGGTAGCCGTTCTTGACGACCTGGTTGGTCCGCTGCTCCACGTCACGCAGCGTGAGACCTGCCAGTTCGCGTACGCCGCGGAGGTACGCGCCGAACTCCTCCGGGGTGTTTTGGACGGTCATGGTGGTGCTCCTCAGGGGTGGGTCGCGTGAGCCTAACCCAACATGCTCAGTCTACCAAGCTCCGCTAAACGCTCTTGACACACTCTGCTGAGCGCCGCTAAGTTCACTAAGCAGAATCGAGCGGCCGAGAAGCGGCAGCTCAACGCTTGATCCGCCGCTGGCGGGAGAGGGGGTCGGCCCGATGGAGGCCACTAAGGTGCGCACGATCGAGGTCATCTTCAACAAGAAGAAGATCAACCTGTCGGACCGGGAGATGACTGGTCGGGAGATCAAGGAGGAGGCGATCCGGCAGGGCGTCGAGATCGCACCGGACTTCCAGCTGTCGGTGCGCCACGGCAACCGCCTGGACGTGGTCGACGACGATGAGGAGATCCGGATCCGCCACCACCAGGAGTTCATCTGCGTCAAGGCCGACGACAACTCGTGACCGCCCTCGCGCCCGCGGTCGACGAGGCCGTCGCTGCCATCCGGGATCAGTACGCTTGCCATCAGGTCCACGTACTCCCGGATGGCAGCGGCGGCGCGACGATCATCGTCGACGACATCTCCATCGGCACGGCATACCGGCCCCAGGCCACCTGGCTCGGATTCCATGTCAACGCCGCGTACCCGGCTTCGGACGTGTACCCCCACTACTGCGGCCTGCTCGAACGAAGCGACGGTCAGGCACACGGGCCTGGCATCACCGCCACGACCTGGCAGGGCCGCCCCGCTCTGCAACTTTCCCGCAGGTCAAACGGCTGGAATTCGGTTCTGGACAACGCAGTCCTGAAAGCAGAGAAGGTGATCAGGTGGCTGAAGTCCCTGTGAACCCACCCGCGGACGGATGGAGTCTCACACTTCCTCGCCGCATGTGGGACGACGTGTCAGCACATCTGTTCCGTGACGACCGGGACGAGCACGGCGGGGTCATCCTCGCCGGGCTCGCCCCCGGCCCCCGAGGACCCCGGCTCCTCGGCCGCGAACTCATCCTCGCTCGGGACGGGATCGACTACGTCCCCGGCACCACCGGCTATCGGGCGCTCTCGGCCGCCTTCGTAAGAGATGCCACCCTGCGGGCGCACGACGAGCGACTCGCGTACTTGGCATTCCACAACCACCACGGCACCACCACCGTTGGGTTCTCGCGCACCGACATGGCCAGCCATGAAAGCGGCTACCCCGCCCTCCGCCAGATCACCGGGCAAGTGGTCGGCGGCCTCGTCCTCACCCCTCAAGCGGCAGCCGGGGACCTGTGGCTACCAGACCGAGCCCGCATCCCATTGGCCGAGCTCGTCGTTCCCGGCGGCATCCTGGCGCGGATGCGGCCAAGACCGACCGCTACCTCCGTGCCGGATTCTCGCTGGAACCGCCAGGCGCTAGTTCTCGGCGACCGAGGGCAAGACATCCTGCGCCGCATGCGAATTGCCGTCGCAGGCCTCGGCGGCGCTGGCAGCATCCTGGTCGAGTTCCTCGCACGCCTCGGCGTTGGATACCTGGTGCTCATCGACGACGATATCGTCGAGACCACCAACCTCAGCCGCCTGATCGCCGCAAGGCACGGGGACATCGGCCGCCCGAAGACCGAACCGGCAGCCCGCAACGCCCGCCGTGCGAACCCCGATATCAAACTGACACTGATCGACGAAGCTATCCAGAGCCCACGCGCGCAGGCCGAGCTGTCACAAAGTGACTGGATCTTTCTCGCGGCCGACACCCATGCGGCAAGGCACTGGGTCAACGCTATCGGCCATCAGTACCTGATCCCGATGACACAGGTCGGAGTCAAGATCCCCGTGACAGAGGACGGCACGGTCGGGCAGATCCACGCCGTGTCGCGCCTGTTCCTCCCAGGAGAAGGCTGCATGTGGTGCAACGGCCTGGTCGACCCCACCCAACTCGCCATCGACATGGCCCCGTCCCAGCAACGTGAAGCAGCCCAATACGTGCCAGAAATGCCTGCGGCAGCGGTCATCAGCCTCAACGGAACCGCCACGATGGAGGCGGTCAACCACTTTCTGTTCGCCGCCACCGGGCTTCACACCACGGAGGACGCCATCTATTCGACCCTCGCGCTTCCCCGAACCCGCGAGCGCTACTTGCAGCGCCAGCAGCAGCGCAGCGGTTGCACCTGGTGCACCACGGCCGGCGTCCTCGCCCGTGGTGGCGCCACACTACTGTAGCCTCGCTCTTTCACGAGGGCGCGGCGGCATAGTAGATCATGAAAGCGAAAGCGCCTCTGATCTGGAACGATAGGACTTTCGAGGGTCCAGAACCGTTGCAGGAGAAGCACTTTCCGCGTGCAGACTACCTTGTCGCGTCCCAAACTCGTCGTCCCGGCCGACGGCCGCGGTGTGGTAGGGCGTGCTGGCACCCGGCTGCTGGCAGACCTCGCCGACGCCACGGGCCTGACCAGCGGCTTCGGTGACGCCCTCGCCGTCGCTGGACGGCGTTCGGGCGGACACGACCCAGGCCGAGTCGCCCTCGACCTGGCGGTGACGATCGCCGACGGCGGCAAGGCCATCACCGACCTGGGCGTGCTGCGCGCCCAGCCGGAACTGTTCGGGCCGGTCGCCTCCGACTCGACGGGATGGCGCGCCCTGGAGTTCATCGACGCCGCGGCGCTGGGCAGGCTGCGGGCCGCGCGGGCCGTCGCCCGTGAGCTCGCCTGGGCGCAACTGTGCGAGACCCGAGGCGGCCTGCC